>JAHEYE010000297.1 GCA_023251695.1 Sphingobacteriaceae bacterium
TGTTAAATAGTATTAAGGAATGCGAAGGGTGACCAGCGGTTATTTTAAGCCATATTTGGTTTTGTATTTCTCATACAGCTTTTGTTGCTCGTTAACGAGATTAACCGGTTTCCCATTAATATAAGCGGCAATTACCTTGTTTGTCTTGATATCCAGCAGATCACCGTCGGAAACCACAAGCGAAGCCATTTTATTCGCTTCAAGTGTACCAAGTATGTTATCAATTCCTAGAATTTTAGCGGTGTTTGAGCTGATGCTTTGAAGAGCCTGTTCTTTTGTTAAGCCATAGGCTACGGAGGTCCCTGCTAAAAAAGGAAGGTTTCTGCTTTGCATCGCCTCCATGTCGCCTTCTATTTGTAAACAATATAAAACGCTATCTTTTAATAAAAGGGCAGGGGTGCGAAACGTTATGTCAACATCATCATCCGGTAAATCCGGTAAATCATGAATGCGGTTTAACATCACCGGAATTTTATTATCGCGTAAAAAAGAAGTTATTTTCCAACTGTCTTTTCCACCTACAATCACCGGTTTTTTAATGCTGTATTTTTTTGCAAAGTTCACGGCTAACACAATATCTTTTGCATTATTCGTGTGTAAATATAAATTCTGATTTCCCGCAAAAACTTTACGCATCGCTTCAAACCTTACATTGTTTTCAAAAGTACCTGCGGGATTTTTGCAATAAGCGGAAGCTTCTTCGAAAAAATTATTCAGGGCGGCGAGTTCTTCATCAAACTTCGTGTTTTTTCCGCTTGCCTCAGGTTCGGCCCACCAACCGTTCCGCTGAATGGCTTTCGGAAAGTTAAGATGAATTCCATCGTCAGCTTTCAAAACTGCATCTTCCCAATTCCATCCTTCAGTGGCAAGAATTGAAGAAGAACCTGAAATTAATCCACTGCGTGGGGTGCATTGTGTATACAAAACGCCGTTTGTTTTTACGGTAGGTAAAATTTTACTATCGGTATTGTAAGCAATTAAACTACGAACGTGTGGATTCATGCCTCCCACTTCATTAAAATCACTGGTCGGACGAACAGCTTCTGCTTCCTGCAAACCTAAAATAGTGTTCGGAGAAATTATTGCAGGATAAACATGTTTTCCGTCTAATTCTATAATGGTATCAAAAGCGCGCGGATCAATTTTAATTCCTTTCACATCCGAAACCATATCCAGTTTTCCATCTGTAAAAGTGATGTAACTTAATTCAATCACTTGTCCGTTGCCAATGTGTGCCGTTGCATTACGTAACAACACGCGTTTTTTGTTTTGCGAAAAACTAATTAGGCTTACGAAAACAAAAACTAATAAAATATTTTTTTTCATATTACTCTTCTCCTTCAATAGTGTCACAATGATCCAATCCCCTTCTTCTGCCTGATGGCTTCACAACTTTGCCGCCCTTGTTTTTTTCTGCAATTAATTTATTTATGATTCTGGCTCTTTCTTTTTTAATTTCTTCACGCAGCTTTGCATCTTCTTCCCTGTCGAAATAAATTTGTCCGTCGATAATAGTTTTATCAGCCTTAGCATAAATACTTAATGGATTATCTGTCCATAAAACTAAATCCGCAACTTTTCCGACTTTAATACTTCCAACTTTATCATCAATGTGCAAAGCCTTAGCAGGATTGAGTGTTGCTAATTTCAACGCTTCTGTTACGGTTAAACCACCGTATTTAATTCCTTTAGCAGCTTCCTGATTTAATCTTCTGCCCATTTCAGCATCATCACTATTAACGCAGGTATTCACGCCCATTTTTGTCAACAGAGCAGAGTTGTACGGAATCGCTTCCATCACTTCCATTTTATAAGCCCACCAGTCGGCAAATGTTGAAGCACTTGCACCGTGCGCTTTCATTTTATCAGCAACTTTATAACCTTCTAAAATATGCGTGAAGGTATTTACTTTAAATTTCATGCTGTCTGCAACATGTAGCAACATATTAATTTCACTCTGTACGTAACTGTGACAAGTAATATTTCTTTTACCATCTAAAATTTCTGCAATCGCATCTAATTCTAAATCTTTTCTTGGCGCAATGGCAGTTGCTTTTTGCTTAACAGGAATCTTAGAAAAATCGTCGAATGTTTTCTTATAATTTTTGGCACGCGTAAAAATATCAAAATACACTTGTTCAACTCCCATTCTTGTTTGCGGGAAGCGGCCACCGGGCTGACTGTTACCTTGCTTTACGTTTTCACCGAGTGCAAATTTGATGAAACCAGGCGCTTTGTCGTATTTCATTTCTTCGGCGTTTAATCCCCAGCGTAATTTAATAATCTGGCTTTGGCCGCCAATCGGATTTGCGGAGCCATGTAATAATTGAGCGGTGGTAACACCACCGGAAAGCTGACGGTAGATATTAATATCTTCCGGATTTACTACATCTCCCATTCTAACTTCTGCGCTGCTGGCCTGAGCCCATTCGTTAACGCCGCCTGCTAATGCAATGTGAGAATGCTCATCAATAATTCCTGCTGTTAAATGTTTTCCGGTACCGTCAATCTTTTTCGCAAACGCTAATTGCGGTGCATCAATATTTGGTGCGATGCGTACAATTTTCCCCTGTGTAATGTAAACATCATAATCTTTGTAAACCGAATCGCCTTCATTGGTCCAAACCGTAACATTCTTAATTAAAATAGCATCGTAGCGGTTTTTGAATTTCTGCATGGCGGTTCTAAAAATGCCATCATCAGGTAAAGCTTCGCCGTAAGCAGAGAACGGATAATAAACTTTACCGAAATTAATCTTATCTTTTTTGTCAGATTTTTTTTGTTTCGTAGTATCCGCTGAAGCGAAATTCATTTTAAATTCAAACCAATTACCATCAGCCCACTGACCTTTACCCAGAATTGATTTTTGAACTTCGTTGTAATTTCCATTCAGGCGTGCTGTTTTTGCGCTGTCGTAATCAAAACTTAAAGTCGCTAAATTATTTTTTAAAGTGACATTCAGTTTATATTTAGTGGTGTCAACTTTTACTGTTCCGCCGGGTTTCCCTACTTCGCCATTAATAACCACTTTGTAATTTTTAGAACCGATGCTCATGTCGTAATTACCCCGGATGTCTGAGGCATTCATGTCATCATAAATATTATTTTGTCCGTTCACCCAATGCTGGTAAATAACAGCATCCTCTTCAAAAATATTTTTGCTGCTGATAAAAAAATCGGCGTACATGCCCGTTTTTAATGCGCCAACCAAAGCTTGCGCATTAATAAAGTTAGCGGGATTATTGGTTAAAGCTTTCAGTGCAGTTTTTTCGCTCAGACCGTATTTAATGGCTTTGCGGATGTTAGGCAAAAACTGATTGCGTTCTTTTAAATCGGCAGAGGTAAAGCAAAACTGAATTAAATTTTTTTCCATCTCAGCAGCGTTGCAAGGCGCCATTTCCCAATGTTTTAATTCTGCCAATGAAGCTTGTTCTGCATCGAAGGGATCTTCAACATCCAAAGCTTCAGGGTAATTTACGGGAATAATAAATTTCGAGTACAATTCCTGCATGTCGCTGATGCGTTGGTATTCGTTGCCGCCGCCTTTAATAATATATTTCACACCAAATTCTTTACCGATCAACGCTGCACGCGAAGCATTGTATTTATCGTTCGCTTCAAAAATAGCAGGGTAACTTTGCAATTGGTTAAAAGCTTCAAGCGAAATGTTGTATTCTGTTTTTGTACTGTTTTCTTTATACCATTTAGCATCATAATAAGTTTGGCGTAGCAAAGCTATAGCACCTGTTAATGAACCAGGGTAAGGTTCGGCAGAGCTACCTTTGCTGAAAGAATAAAATCCGGCAGCTTTATCTTTAATAAAACTTTCATTTTCTTTTTGATTACTTACGTGAACCAAAGAACCGCTTCCTCTTACAATGCCGTCTTTTAGTGAAGTAAGAACAACGCCTATACCGCATTTACGAAGCTCATCCGCTTTTTCTTTATTGTGATTAAATGCTTTGTAAGCTTCAGCATCCGCTTTTATAGATGGATT
>JAHEYE010000298.1 GCA_023251695.1 Sphingobacteriaceae bacterium
TCACACTGCGGATTTTCTATCAGTTAGTATTTATTGTTTTGGCCAGTATTTTTTTATCAGCACTGTATTTTAGGATCGGGTCATTGTTCAGTATCACTTTATTTAATCCTGAGGTGATAATCAACGGTGTTGTGCCTTTTGTTTTTTGGTCGCTCATTTATTTTGGGTTTCATTATTTGCAGAACTATAAAAAGACTGAGATTCAGAATTTGCGTTGGGAAGCATCAAGCAAGGATATTGAATTGAATAAATTGAAATCACAGCTAAATCCTCATTTCATGTTTAACAGCATGAACAGTATTCGCGCTTTAATTGACGAAAATCCAGCCAAAGCAAAAGAGGCAGTTACCCAATTGTCAAATATTCTACGTAATAGCTTATTGATGAATAAGAACAAGGAAATTTTACTTGAAGAAGAATTAAGTATAGTGAGAGATTATCTCGATCTTGAACACATCCGGTATGAGGAAAGGTTAAAGTATGATTTTAATATTGAGGAAGGGGCACTTAAAAAAAATATCCCACCGTTAATCGTTCAGTCACAGGTTGAAAATGCAATCAAACACGGTATTTCTAAGCTACCCAAGGGAGGGCATGTAAACGTAAGTGCAAAAACCGATGGAAAGAATTTAATAATTGAAGTCAGCAACTCCGGGCAATTGAATAATCAAAAAAGTGAAACCGGATTTGGTTTAACCAATAGCAGGCACCGTTTGGAATTACTTTACGGTGCAGCGGCAAATATTGAAATAGGAAATACAAATAATAACGAAGTGGCAGTAAAAATTAAAATTCCATTTAAATAATATGAAAGCAATAATTATAGACGACGAACGCCTGGCGCGCCAGGAATTAAAAAATTTACTGGCAGCCCATAAAGAAATTGAAGTAGTGGCCGAGTGTGCCAACGCCGAAGAAGCCAAAGAAAAAATTGCATCCATTAGTCCGGATGTTATTTTTCTTGATATCCAAATGCCTGGAAAAACCGGATTAGAATTGCTTGAGGAAATTTCAGCTTTGCCTGAAGTTGTTTTTGTAACGGCTTACGATGAATATGCTATCCGTGCGTTTGAAATAAATGCTTTGGATTATTTATTAAAGCCGGTTCAGCCCCAACGCTTAGCAGAAACCGTAAAGAAACTTTTGAACAAAGAAGGGGCTGAACGTAAAGAGAATGATTCACCTTTAAACGAAGACGATCAGGTATTTGTAAAAGACGGTGAAAAATGTTGGTTTGTGAGTTTAAAAAACATCCGTTTGTTTGAATCTGAGGGGAATTACGTTCGCGTATATTTTGATAACTACCGCCCCTTGATTTTAAGAAGTTTAAATAGTCTCGAAACAAGGCTTTCGGAAAAATCCTTTTTCAGGGCCAGCCGTAAACACATTATTAATTTAAAATGGGTAGATAACATTGAAACCTGGTTTAACGGTGGTTTAATGGTAAAACTAAAAGGTGGTCAGGAAGTCGAAATATCAAGGCGCCAGGCTGTTAAATTGAAAGACATAATGAGCTTATAAACATAAGATTACAATTTGTTAATTAAATTAAGAGACCTAAATAGTTTAGTTTTTGCTTTTTTAATCATTATTCACTATTTTTATATTTATAACTACAAACACTACATACATGAAAAAGAATCTACAATTAACCGCATTGGCCTTTGCAATTTGTTGCTTTGGTTTAAATGCACAAAACGGTAAAACGGTAGCGACAAAAAATGCGCTTAACCCTAACCCGAAAACTACCAATACTGCCGCCCATTCTCATCCGGGTGAAACACCGGCATCGGCTACAAGAATTTGCGGAACTGAAATTCCTCACGGAGAGTGGGAAAATTGGACTGAAGAGCAAATAGAAGAAAGAAATAAAGTGAATTTCACTAAAATCCAACCAACTGGTGATGCTAAAAACATGGCAGTTTATACTATCCCTGTTATTTTTCACATTGTTCACGGTGGTACAGCTGTTGGAACTGGAATCAACATTTCTCAGGCTCAAATCAATGATCAGCTAACCATTTTAAATAATGATTACAAATCAGCAGGTTTAAACAGTGGTCTTTGTCCTGCTTGGGCTTTACCTGTTAAAGCAGACGTTCAAATTTCATTTTGTTTAGCTACTAAAAACCCAACAGGTGGTATTTTAGCTGAACCGGGAATTGACAGAAGAGCTTATACTTCTATTACAGGTTTAGCTGCTCCTGGTGGTGGCTACTCACAAGCAACTTGTGATGGTACTATCAAGCCGGCTACAATTTGGAATCCGCTATACTATTGTAACGTTTGGGTTACTGCTTTAGGCGGAGGTTTATTAGGTTATGCAACTTTCCCTATTGGTACTTCTATTACTTGTATTACAGGAAATGGAAGCAGTACCACGGATGGCGTTGTTTGCGGTTCTCAGTATATTGGAAGTATCGGTTCTGCAACTACTGCAGCTCCTTATAATAAAGGCCGGACTATCGTTCATGAATTAGGTCACTGGTTAGGTTTACGTCACATTAATGGTGATGCAAATTGTGGCAGCGACTGTTGTAATGACACTCCAACTCAGGACGCTTTACATGGTGGTTGTATTCCTTCTACTCCTGGTTATCACGTTAACTTATGCGGTGCTGGTACATCACCTAATGGTGAGATGACCATGAACTACATGGATTACACTGATGACGCTTGTATGTATATGTTCAGTTTAGATCAAAAAACGCGTATGCAACAATGTATGGTGCAAGGTACTTACCGTAATCAATTAACAGCAAGTGCATCAACTTTATGTGTGTTAACTGCAACAGCCCCAACCGCCAGTATTTCGATTCCAAGTACTGCTTGTACTGGTGCCGTAGTTTCTACAACTAATAGTTCTACAGGTATCCCTACACCAACATATCTTTGGTCTACGAGTCCTGCAGGTGGTGTTTTTAGCCCTAATAATACTGCTACTGCACCTACAATTACCTTCGCAAGTGCTAATGTGTATACAGTGACTTGCGTTGCAACTAACTCGCTTGGTAGTAATTCAAACTCACAAGCTATCACAATAACAACTTGTGCCGCTGTATGTACAGCTTCAATTACAAACGTACAAACTACTGCAACTTTAAATTTAGCTACTGCGGGTTCTGATACTACAACTCCAGGTTGCAGCCCTAAAGCTGGTTATATCTTCGGTTCTAACTGTTATGATGACTTAGAGAAAGCTGAATTCTTTGCGCAGAGTATGTATGCATCAATTTCAACTCCTAAGATTAAGAGCGTAATGGTATTGTTCTTTAAAAACGGTTCTCAAGGAACAGGTGGGGCAGCTGCAACAGCTGTAAACATGAAACTTTATAATGGAACAATGGGAACGGGTCCAACAGGAACTACAAGCCCAATTGCAACAGCTACTGCTAACCTGGGTATGATTGTTGGTACAACACCAACTACTTCGGTATCTTATTGTGGAGCGCCGGTTGTATTTGCAAGCCCAATTATTATCCCTTATAAGTATAATTTCCCTTCTTATCCTGTTGCGCCGGCTACGAACGGATTCTTTGCTTCAGTTACTATTCCAACTGCTGCTGGAGATACCGCTGTAATTTTATCGGATAATACACTTGTAACAGGTACTAACTGGGAATTATGGTCACCTAGTGGTTGGTTTAATGTTTCTCCTACATGGGGTGGTTTTGATGCAGCTATGGCTATCATTCCTGAAATCACTTGTTCGGTAACAACTGGTTTTAATGAGAGTGTTTTAGCTCAAAACGTTACATTAATGCCAAATCCTACTACAGGTCAATTCCACATTGCTACAACTTTACCAAATGCAACAGACCTTACTTTAACAGTAACAAATGCATTAGGTCAGGTAATAACAAAAGCCGAATTGAATAATGCAACTAATAACTATTATACGATAGATTTATCAGCTTATAATAATGGTGTTTACTTCATCGAATTGCAAGGCAAAGACGAGAAA
>JAHEYE010000067.1 GCA_023251695.1 Sphingobacteriaceae bacterium
AATTGTGGATTTATATCCTTTCGAGGAAACAGTTGGCAAAGGTGCTTCTGCTGAAGATATTATTGAGAAAATTGATATTGGGGGAATCTCTCTGATAAGAGCCGCAGCTAAAAACTTTAACGATGTGGTTATTATTTCTTCCCGTCACGATTACAAACCATTATTGGATTTGTTAGAAAGTAAAAATGGCTTCTCGGATATTGCTGACAGAAAAACTTTCGCTGCAAAAGCCTTCGCTACAAGTTCGCATTACGATTCGGCTATTTTCAATTATTTTAATCAAACCGAAAATATTCCTCAGTTTAAACAAAGTCTGCAAACCGCGCAGGTATTGCGTTACGGCGAAAACCCTCATCAAAAAGGCGTTTTCTATGGCAACCTCGATGCAATGTTTGAGAAATTGGCGGGAAAAGAATTATCCTATAATAACCTTTTAGATGTGGATGCGGCCGTAAACCTGATTTCAGATTTTACAGAACCGACTTTCGCCATCTTAAAACACAATAATGCTTGCGGAGTGGCCAGTCGCTCAACCATTAAACAAGCTTATTTGGATGCTTTGGCAGGAGATCCGGTTTCTGCTTTCGGTGGAATTTTGATAGCCAATAAAGAAATTGATGAAGAGACAGCAGCTGAGGTGAATAAGCTGTTTTGTGAGGTGGTGATAGCGCCTTCATACTCCGCAAAAGCCATTGAAATTTTAAAATCAAAACCTAACCGCATTATTTTGGTTCAGAAAAAAGTGGCCTTATCCGATAAAGGATTCCGCACCCTTTTGAATGGGGTAATTGAACAGGATAAAGACCTGAAAACCGAAGTGGCCGTCGACCTGAAACCCGCTACCACCAAGGCTCCCACGGCTAGTGAGGTTGCCGACTTATTGTTCGCGAACAAGCTGGTGAAACATACCAAATCCAATACCATAGTCATTGCAAAAAACGGGCAGCTTTTGGCAAGTGGTACCGGACAAACCTCGCGGGTAGATGCCCTGAAACAGGCGCTGTCAAAGGCTTTGAGCTTTGGATTCGATTTAAAAGGTGCGGTTATGGCTAGCGATGCATTTTTCCCTTTCCCCGATTGTGTTGAGATAGCACATAAGGCTGGAATAACTGCTGTTGTTCAACCGGGCGGATCCATAAAAGACAAAGACAGCATCGAATATTGCAACAACAATGGAGTTGCCATGGTCTTCACCGGTACACGACATTTTAAACATTAGAATAAGTGGTTAGAGTCTAGTGATTAGTGAAGCAGAAACCGTAAACATTAAAATTGTTTAAAAAAGAACTTTATCCGTTTTATAACGTACAAATAAACAGTATTTTTGACTCAGCATTATGGCATTATTTGACTTTCTTACACAGGACATCGCAATTGACTTAGGAACTGCTAACACAATTATCATCAACAATGATAAAGTTGTTGTTGACGAACCAAGTATTGTTGCTGTTGACAGAACTACGGGTAAGGTCATTGCTGTCGGACGTGCTGCGCAAATGATGCACGGAAAAACACACGAGAATATTAAAACAATCCGTCCGCTGAAAGACGGAGTGATTGCAGATTTCCAGGCGGCAGAAGAAATGATTAAGGGCATGATCAAAATGATCAACCCGGGAAATCGTTTTTTTAAACCATCATTAAAAATGGTTATTTGTATTCCGTCAGGTATTACTGAGGTGGAGAAACGTGCGGTACGTGACAGTGCTGAACATGCCGGAGCAAAAGAAGTTTATATGATTCACGAACCAATGGCAGCTGCTATTGGAATGGGAATAGATGTTGAAGAGCCGATGGGAAATATGATCATCGATATTGGTGGTGGTACTTCTGAAATTGCCGTTATCGCTTTGGGCGGTATCGTTTGTGATAAATCTACACGTATTGCGGGTGACGACTTCAACGCGAACATAGAAGAATACATGCGTCGTCAGCATAACATTTTAATTGGTGAGCGGAGTGCGGAGAGAGTTAAAATTGAAGTAGGGGCAGCCATGACTGAAATTGAAAATCCTCCTGCGGACTTTGCTGTACAAGGAAGAGATCTAATGAGTGGTATTCCGAAAGAAGTTTATATCAGTTATGTTGAGATTGCACATTGTTTGGATAAATCCATTTCAAAAATTGAAGAAGCGATTCTGAATGCCTTAGAGATGACGCCTCCGGAATTAGCTGCCGACATTTACCGTAAAGGAATTTTCATGGCCGGTGGCGGTTCGTTATTACGTGGTTTAGATAAGCGTATTTCTTTGAAAACAAAATTACCGGTTCACGTATGTGAAGACCCGCTTAGAGCGGTTGCACGTGGCACGGGAATTGCACTTAAAAATGTTCATAAATTCCCTTTCCTAATCAAGTAAATTCTACCCTTAGATTGTAGTTTTATAAAAGAGGTAAACATGGTTTTCAATATCTGAAAGCGATGAATTAATTTTTACAGCGTGAGAACTTTATTAGCATTCATACAACGCCATAATTTCATTTTCATTTTTTTATTTATGGAATTTGTTTGCTTTTACCTTATGTACCGGAATAATGGTTATCAGGGCTCGAACATCTTTAATTCCGCAAATAAAATTTCGGCTAACGTTTACCAAACGGCGGCTAACGTACGCGAATATTTGTTATTGAAGGATGAGAACAAAAGATTAGCGGAAGAGAATACAAGGCTTTACAATATGTTGAAGTCGGGTTACATGGCAGTTCCTTTAGGACAATACACAAAAAAGGATACGCTTTACAAACAACAATATACATACGTGAGTGCAAAAGCCGTTAACTCTTCAATTAACCGCAGGAGTAATTATATCACCATCAATATTGGTTCCGAGCAAGGCATCACCCGTCACATGGCGGTTGTGAATAGCGAAGGAGTTGTTGGAAGAGTAACGGATGTGTCGACGAATTTTTCTACGGTGATGAGTTTGCTTCATAAAGACAACATAGTGAATTGTCAGTTGAAGAATGACGGAACTTACGGACCGTTGGTGTGGGACGGAAAAGATTATCAGTACTGTTCGTTGAAAGACATTCCTGTTCATACTAAGATCAAAAAAGGAGATGTTGTTGAGACCAGCGAGCAATCAGGTATTTTTCCTGAAGGAATTAAAGTGGGGACGGTGGATAGCTATGCGCAACGGTCGGGCGATCCATTCTTAACCGTAAAAGTGAAACTGGTGACTGATTTTAAGAAATTGAATTATTTATTTGTAATTAAGAATAAATTTAAAATGGAGCGCGATTCACTGGAATCTGCGACGCAAATTCAAAATGACAAGTAGTGTAATAAATAATATTGTCCGTTTTATAGTGCTTATATTGATGCAGGTGTTGATCGTGCAGAATATACATCTGGGCAGTTATATTATTTTATTGCCATATGTTCTGGTTATTCTTTTATTTCCATTCGACATACCAAAATTCATGTTGCTTGGTTTTTCTTTTTTGGTGGGATTAACAATCGACGTGTTTTACGATACGGCCGGAATGCATGCGGCTGCATGCACACTAATGGGTTTTACGCGCTATTATCTTTTAAAATTTATTGCACCGCGCGACGGATATGAAGCGGGATTAGAACCGAACATAGATGATATGGGCGGAGCGTGGTTTACAACTTATGCAGGCGTACTGATCTTTATTCATCATCTTTTCTTTTTCTATCTCGAAATATTCAGGTGGAATGAATTTTTTTCAACGCTTGGGCGCGTCATACTTAGCTCGGTTGGTACATTTGCATTTGTGTATGTAATCCAATTCTTATTTTATAAAACTACACGGAGAAGGTAATGAACAACAATGCTCATTTAGGTGACAGGAAATTTATCATCGGGGGATTCTTCGTATTGATAGTATTTGTTTATATCTGCCGTTTATTTTACATACAGATAATTGACGAAAGTTATAAAATTTCCGCTGCGCAGAATGCCATCGAGGTGCGTGTTGATTATCCTCAAAGGGGCGTTGTTTACGACAGGAAAGGAAAATATCTGGTAAAGAACGAACCCTCCTATGATCTTATGGTTACGCCGCGTCTTGTTAAAGGATGCGATACAATAGCCCTGTGTCAAACACTTGAAATGACAAAAGAAGAATTTCTGAAGCGGATAAAGAAAGCATGTCAGGCGCCTAATTCTCCCCGTAAGGAAAGTATCTTCGAGAAGCAAATGACATCGCAACGTTACGCGACGTTGCAAGAGAAGATGTATCTCTTCAAGGGATTTTATGTACAAACCCGTAGCGTTAGAAAATATCCTAAACCTATTGCAGCACATTTGTTGGGATATGTGGGGGAGGTGAACAAAGCAATAACAGAAAAAGATCCTTATTACAAAGATGGGGATTACGTTGGTATTACCGGAATGGAAAGAGGATACGAAGAAGCGCTGAGAGGCCTAAAAGGAAAAAGAAAGATCCTGAAAGATGTATATAACAAAGAAGTTGGAAGTTTTATGGAAGGGAAATGGGATACTGCAGCCATTGCAGGTAAACCCTTGTATTCTACAATTGATATAGATCTCCAGGAATACGGTGAGCGGTTAATGAAAGGAAAGATAGGCGCCCTTGTTGCCATAGAACCATCTACAGGGGAGATTCTTGCAATTATTTCTGCTCCAAGTTATGATCCCAATTTATTTGTTGGTGTAAAAGAAAGATCAAAAAATTACCCTGTACTTAATAAGGATTCTACTTTACCATTATTCAACCGCGCTTTACAAGCGATGTATCCTCCGGGATCAACATTTAAATTGATTGACGCATTGGTCGGACAAGATGAGGGGGTTATTTCGCGGGGGAAGACGTATTATTGCAGTGGTGGTTACGGGCCCATGGGAAACAAACCAAAATGTCACGGGAGACATACCTTGGATTTAGTGAATGCAATTGCACAATCGTGTAACGCCTATTTTAGTTATACCTTTCATGATATTACAAGTCAAAATAAATTTCCAAAATATGTTGATGGATTTAATAATTGGCGGGAAAAGGTTATGTCGTTTGGTCCCGGCACACACTTAGGTACAGATCTTCCTTATGATAAACCGGGGAACGTTCCATCTGCAGCATATTATGATAAAGTATTTGGAAAAGGAAGATGGTTCGGAAACACAATTGTATCGCTCGGTATCGGTCAGGCTGAGTTAACACTGGTTCCATTGCAAATGGCCAATGTTGTTGCTACCATAGCGAACAGAGGATACTACTATGTTCCGCATTGTGTAAAAGGAGTTAGTAACGCAAAAACGATCGATAAAAAGTATAGGGAAAAACACTTTGTTGCTGTACAGAAACCGGAATATTATTTGAATGTGATTGACGGTATGCAAAAAGCTTTTGAACCGGGGGGCACCGCCTATGCTTCACGTATTCCCGGAATTACAGCTTGTGGAAAAACAGGAACTGCTGAAAATCCGCATGGAAAATCTCATGCCGTGTTCATGGCATTTGCCCCGCGTGAAAATCCTAAGATTGTTATTGCAGCCATCATTGAGAACGCAGGTTTCGGCGGAACATGGACTGCACCAATCGTAAGCCTGATGATAGAAAAATATTTAACAGGAAAAATTACCCGTATTGAATTAGAAAAGAGAATGGAAGCTGTTGATCTGATAAGAGGTAAAAATTTATTGACCAAAGAATTCCACTAATGGCATTAAGGCGAAGTGAAAATAGTTTATTCTATGGTGTCGACAGGATCACTGTTCTTACTTATGGTCTATTGGTGTTCATGGGCTGGTTAAATATTTATGCAGCTGTTTATAATGAAGAACATCAAAATATTTTTGATACCTCGCAAAAATACGGTAAGCAGTTGATCTGGATAGGCGGAGCGGTAATAATTGCTTTTTCAATTTTGTTAATTGATGCAGGATTTTATACTGTATTTTCCTATTGGTTCTACGGCATCGTTCTGTTGTTATGTTTATTAGTTCCCTATCTCGGAAGAGAAGTTAAGGGTAGCCGTTCATGGTTTAGATTTGGTGATGTGGGGGTTCAGCCCGCCGAGTTCATGAAATTTGCCACCTGTCTTGCTCTTGCGAAATTTTTAAGTAATGAAAATTTAGTGATCATCAGCAGATACCGTTTACGGTTCAAAGATCTTTTAAAGAATTATAAGAACACGCTGATCGCTGTAATGTTCTTAGTTGTACCAATGTTGATCATAAAAGTTCTGCAAGACGAAACCGGATTAGCGATTGTGTTCGTCGCACTTATTATTGTTTTATACCGTGAAGGGCTTTCGATCAATTTTTTATTGTTCGGTTTATTAGCCGTTGTGTTGTTTGTTCTTTCACTTGTTGTGGCAAAAATAACTACGTTAATAATTGTATTAGCCGGTATCACATTGGTTGCTCTTTTGTTTATTAAGCGCACAATGCGCAATATTGTATTTGCGGCAATAATTTTTATTGGAGCTAGCGGAATGGTATTGGGGACAAAAAAGATGTATGAAAAACTGGAGCCTCATCAAAAAGTACGCATTGATGTATTGTTGGGTATTGGAGAGGTGGATCTGAAAGATGAAGCTTACAACGTGAATCAATCCAAGATCGCTATCGGCTCCGGTGGGTTTTTAGGAAAAGGATATTTACAAGGGACACAAACCAAATACAATTTTGTTCCTGAACAGGATACTGATTTTATTTTTTGTACCGTTGGCGAGGAGTGGGGGTTTTTAGGAAGTGCAATTGTTATTTTTTTGGAATTGTTTTTGATTTTGCGGATCATTTTTTTATCAGAGCGTCAACGTTCAGCTTTCAGCAGGATCTACGGTTATGGAGTTGCTGCGGTGTTGTTTTTTCATGTATGCATTAATATTGGTATGACAATAGGTTTAATGCCCGTTATTGGGATTCCCTTGCCGTTCTTTAGCTATGGGGGTTCGGCGCTATGGAGTTTTACTATCCTTCTCTTTATTTTTATAAAACTGGACGCGAATCGGTTATTGATTCTAAGATAAAATCACGATTGTAATTTTACCAAATACTTTCCTTCTAAAACAGGAATAACCGGCGCCTGATTTGGAGTCAGGCAATATTTAATATCTTTTTTTAATCCCAAACGGGCAAGGCGTTCTTTGTGTGAGGCGCTAACTAAAAATTTTATTGGTTCGTGCTGGGCTTGTTCATATAAATATTTTAAGGCCAAACAACCATCACCTAATTTATAATTTTTCGATTGATCAAATATTTTTTCGGTAACTGCGCCTGCGTACAAAGCGTCCTCCATGTTGAATTTATTTTTCCATCCCGAACACAATAATAAAATATCGCGGTTTTGTTTCATTAGCCATTCGCACAACACATCAATATTTAAAAAAGAACCGACAACAACTTTATAAGCGTTACGTGCGGCATCAATAGCTTGAGTTCCGTTAGTGGTTGTGAGCGCGATTGTTTTCCCTTTTACATGGTCGCCCATATAATCAAAAGGAGAATTGCCAAAATCAAAACCATCTAATTTAATGGCGTTACGTTCTGCCCCTGCTAAAAATCCCTGGTCTTTGTAACTTTGCGCTTCTTCAACACTTGCTACAGGAATTATTTTATCGGCACCGTTATGAAACGCAACACAAATCGCTGAGGTAGCCCGGAAAACATCAATCACCACAACAATGCTTTCTTTATCCTCATAAATCGGATAAAGATGAGGCGAAAAACAAGCGTCTATTTTATGTTTGGTTTCGTCGGCCAAAATTATTTTTTGAGAAATGGAATTTTACAAACCTTAGCTTTAATGGGTTTATCGCGTATGACAATAAATATTTCTGAATCCGGTTTTGCTAATTCGGTTTTTACATAACCCATTCCAATAGCTTTATTTAAACTTGGCGATTGTGTTCCTGAAGTTACTTTGCCAATAATAGTTCCGCTTGCATCAGCAATTTGGTAATCGTGACGCGGAATGCCGCGGTCAATCATTTCAAAACCAACTAATTTTTTGCTTACACCATCTGTTTTATGTTTTTCAATCGCCGCACGATTCGTAAAATCTTTTGTAAATTTTGTAATCCATCCTAAGCCGGCTTCTATTGGAGAAGTTGTATCGTCAATATCGTTTCCATATAAACAGAAACCCATTTCCAAACGCAAAGTATCACGCGCACCTAAACCAACGGGTTTAATGCCGAATTCTTTTCCGGCTTCAAAAACAGCATCCCACATTTTTTCAGCAGTATCATTTCCAACATATAATTCAAATCCGCCTGCACCGGTATAACCTGTATTCGAAATAACAACGTTCTCAATTCCTGCCATTGTGCCAACAGTGAACGTATAATATTCCATTGCTGAAAGATCAACTTTTGTAAGTTTTTGTAAAGTAGCCAATGCTTTCGGTCCTTGCACCGCTAATAAACTTGTCGAATCTGAAGTGTCAACCATTTCCGCACCAAAGGTGTTATGTTTTTTAATCCAGTTCCAATCTTTTTCAATATTAGAGGCGTTAACTACTAAATAATATTCGTTCTCGGCAACACGGTAAACTAAAAGATCATCCACAATACCACCTTTATCGTTAGGCAGACAAGAATACTGAACTTTCCAATCCGTTAGTTTTGAAGCATCGTTTGATGTTACTTTTTGAATAAGCTCAAGTGCACCTTTCCCTTTAATTTTAAATTCACCCATGTGGCTTACATCAAAAACGCCTACACTATTACGCACCGCTAAATGTTCATCATTTAATCCGGAATAAGAAACAGGCATATTATAACCTGCAAAAGGAATAATTTTAGCGCCAAGGGCTACATGTTTGTTGTATAAAGCAGTATTCTTCATAAAAATTGATTTGAAACAAAAGTACATTTTATTATTAAAAATGCTCAGAAATACCAGGATTTCCTTAATCCTACATCTACTTAATAATCAAATAAATATGGGCTTTCGTGTTAAAAATATGTAATTAAAAGTGTAACTTCAAATTATCTTCAAAGTCATTATTTACTTTAGCATTTGTTACTTTTTATGAAAAACGAATTATACAACCAAAGCTGGTAAATGCGATTTAATTTTATAACGCTTCTCATTATTTTTTTGAGCTTGTCGGCAGGCGCACAAACCATAAAACTTAATGGGAATATACAGGATACGACCGCAGGTGGTTTAATGTCGAATTCGATTTTAATGGCAACCAAATTTAAAGATTCAACGCTTGTTGGTTTTTCAAGGGCCGATAAAAAAGGACTTTTTCATACAATCAAAGTTCCTGTTGACACATATCTGGTTATTATTTCTAATCCAAATTTCAGTGATAAAACATATTTATTAGTACCTAATAAAGGCGACACGGCATTTAATTTTAAAAATGTAATACTTCCCCCAAAATCAATTTTATTGAACGAAGTAGAGATTGTAGCTACCCGTGAAAAAATGTATTACAAAGGTGATACTTTAATGTTTACTGCCGATTCATTTAAATTAAAACAGGAAGCAACCGTTGAGGACCTATTAAAAAAATTGCCGGGCGTAAAAGTAGATGCCAAGGGAAAAATTACAGTACAAGGAAAAGAAGTCAGTCAGGTTTTAGTGGATGGTGACGAATTTTTTGGAAGCGACCCGACCATTGCAACAAAAAACCTGAATGCTAATACCGTTGAAACTGTTCAGGTTTATGAGAAAAAAAATGAAGACCCCGATGCAAGTGACGAAACCGTAAAAGTAATGAACCTTCAGTTAAAGGATGAAGCCAAGAAGGGATACTTCGGAAAAGTTTCAGCCGCTTCCGATGGCCAGAAATTTTATGAAGGAGAATTACTAATTAATAAATTCAAGAACTCTCAAAAAATCTCATTGTTCGGGTTGATTGCCAACACACCTAAACAAGCATTTGGCTGGGACGATGCTTACAAATATGGAATCAGCAATGGCGATGAAATGAGTTATGATCCGGATAATAATTCGTGGACAAGCTATAGCTATAACGATGGAAAATCCGGCGTGCCACAAACATTAAAAAGTGGTTTTTATTACAATGATAAAATAGGAAAGAGCATCAAGCTAAATACCGATTACACATTTAAGCAAAACTCTCTCATTTCATCTCAAGAAACCAACACGCAGTATTTTCTTGATGATACAACTTACACCAACAAACAGGTTGTTCATTCTAATTCAGGTAATCAGGGGCATGTCTTTAATTTGCGCTGGACTCAAAACCTCGATTCACTTACTGAGCTTTTAGTAAGGCCAAAAATAAATTACAGCACATCGGGTAATAATAATTTTCAGGAAGATGATTTTATTTCGGCTGATAATATTCTGACACGTGAAACAAACATTGCAAATAAAGGAAACACAACAACGACAGATGCTAACGTTCAAATTAAACTAACACGCAATTTTAAGAAAAAAGACAGGCTATTTTCTGTTATGTATCAGCCAACTTATTATACATCGGTTACTAAGTCGGAATTACAAACAGAATTTAATTATTATCTCGGTCAAGCCCTTGATTCAATTTTAAAGCAAAAACGGAATCAGGAAGCTTACAAAATGGAGCACGCAGCAACATTAAATTATGTTGAACCGATTACAAAGAAAATTAAAATAGAATTTGGCTATTCTTTTATACATAATCAAAATAATAATAATAGAAATACGCTTGATTTCAACGGCTTGGCTTATGATGCCATTAACACAAGTCAGTCGAACGATTTCAGAAACCTGCGACTTACAAATAAAGCAGGCGCTAAATTTATTTATGAAGTGAAAAAATACAGGTTTAGTCTGGGCGCTAATTATAGAAATGTTTATCAGGAAAATCTAAATGCAACAACCGGACAAAAACTGGGATTAAGTGTAAACAATATTTTACCGACGGCCGCTGCTAATTTCCGTATTAATCAGGGTTCAAACCTTTCGATGTCGTATAATCTTGCCGGACAATTACCTGACTTAAAACAAATGCAGCCTGTTATTGATAACACCGACCCGAATAACATTCAAACAGGGAATCCGAATTTGAAACAGCAATTTACCAACAATGCCAATCTTAATTATTATTTCTATAAAGGTATTAGCGATATTAATTTTTATGCAGGAGCCAATTACAACAATACAATCGACGAGGTGAATAGTAAAACCTATTTCGATTCAATTGGCCGTTCTATTTCAACTCCCACTAATGTTAGCGGCAATTATTATGGTAGCGTTTATTTGGGTGGGGGCTTACCGGTTTTCAAGAAATTATTTAAGATAGATTATAATTTTAACGGAAGCACGAATAGGAATGTAGGCTTTGTAAATGATAAAGTTAATGTTACTGAGAACACCAGTTTCTCACCGGGATTAACTTTTGAAAAAGAAATTGATGAAACAGAAATTACAATCGGGGGAAACTACAATTACAATATCCCTAAACAAACAATTAACGCACAATCTAACAAGCCTTATTACACTTATAATTTAGAAGCAACTTTCAGCACAAAACTTTTTGATGAGCGGCTCCGTTTTAATGCCGAAGCGAAATATACTAACAACGGTAACCGAGCGGTGGGCTATAACATTAATTACGTAATTGTGAATGCCGACATCAGTTATGCCTTTTTGAAAGCCAAGTGCCTTATTGTAGGCTTTGAAGCAAACGATATTCTGAATCAAAACATAAATAATCAGCGGAGTGTTCAAACTAATAAAATTGTGGATACCAAAACCCAAATTATCCGGCAGTATTTTTTAGGCAGGATTACTTACAAGTTTAACAGTAAAGCAGCTAAAGAAGAGGAGGTAGAATTTGACTAAAAGAATCTATATATTTATTTTATTTGCCGGTTTGTGTTGCGGGATGTATGCACAAATAACTTCAGCCAAAATTGTGTTTGAAAGAAAAACCAATTTGTACAAGAGCATGAAGTGGGGTGACGTTAAGAATTGGATAAAAGAAGCCGATAAAATTAAATTGGATTATTTTGAATTAATTTTTAATGATACCTGTTCAGTATTCAAGCCACAGGAAAGCGAACTAAAAGAAAACATGGGATGGGCTACAGCAAAAAGTACCGTTTACCAAAATTTCACTTCAGGAGTAAAATATACGGTTAAAGATATGTGGGGCGAACAATTACACATACGTGATAGTTTAAGAGTCCGTAAATGGCAAATAACAGAGAGTACCAGAAAGATTGCAGGATACCAATGCAGAAAAGCTGTTTGGCGCGCGAACGACAGCACCCGTATTTATGCATGGTTCAGTTATGATTTAAGCACATCAACCGGACCTGAAAGTTTCTTTGGATTGCCGGGAGTGATTTTGGGATTGGCAACAGAAGACGGGGGCGTAGTTTATTTTGCCAAAAAAATCGAATTTATTCCTGCAACAGCAACGCAACTGGCGCCACCTAAAAAGAAAAAAGTATACACACTGGTTGAATTAAAGACCGACATGGAAAAACAGTACGGTAAGGAAAAATGGTTTAAAGAAGAATGGAACAGTCAGTTTGGAATTTGGTAGCCCCTAACTATAGGAGTTATTTTTTGTATATTTGATAAATAGCTAAAACCACGCCTGCATGAAAACAAAATTACTCCACTTATTAATTTGCGTATCCTTATCCTTCGTTTCAAAAGCGCAATGTTTTATTTCTTCCACAGTTGTTACAAGTCCTTATTTAACTTATAGTTTTGTAGGTGGTTCTTTTCAGAGTTACGGTTGTGCCCCAATCGATCCTACTTATTGGATTTCTGCCAGCGGAAAATCAGTGACTATTGTTTTTACAACTCCGCAAAGCAATCCTTCCATCAGGGTATGGGGAATGAATGATGATGACAGCGCAGTTGTAAAAGTAAATGGGGCATCTTATTCCTTAAGCGCTGCAACTGCTACTTATGATCCTAAAACAGTTTGTGGACTTTCTCCCGGTCCTAACGGCGTTATTTTTGCAAATGGAAAAATTGTTGGTGCCAATACGGGTGTACAAGGGAATTATTCTTATAACAATGTGCAGTTGCTTGCAACGGGTGTTTCAACTATTATGATTACGGGAATAACCGGTTCAGGTTGGGGTTTTGCAGGCGTTACAATTGGGAATTGTGTTACCGCAATTTCGGAGGCGAATAGTTCGTTGCCTGTAAACATTTATCCAAATCCGTTTTCTTCAACTACTCTTCTGGAAATAAATGCAACTCTGGATACTGAAGTTAAGATTTATAATTCTCTTGGCCAGAAAGTACAAAGCGTTGAAGTCAAAGAAAGTCCGGTTACAATTGAAAGAGGAAACTTACCCGCAGGTGTTTACTTTTTATACGTATCGCAAGGCAATAAAATGGCAGGTGTGACCAAACTTGTAATTACCGATTAATATAGCCTTCCCGGTCAGCTTTCAATTTAAATTCCTTAATGTTTTTTTGAGATAGCTGTTGACATTAAATACTCTCTGTTCATTCTCGCAATGTTCTCTAATGAAATTGATTTTGGACACTCCGCTTCGCAAGCTCCGGTATTCGTACAGTTTCCGAATCCTTCATCATCCATTTGGTGAACCATATTGAGTACACGTTGTTGCGCTTCAATTTTTCCTTGCGGTAATAAAGCTAACTGAGAAACTTTTGCCGAAACAAATAACATTGCTGAACTATTCTTACATGCGGCAACACAAGCGCCACAACCAATACAAGCCGCCGCATTAAACGCATCATCCGCATCAACTTTCGGAATTAAAATATTGTTTGCGTCTTTTGCATTTCCCGTATTTACAGAAACGAATCCAC
>JAHEYE010000068.1 GCA_023251695.1 Sphingobacteriaceae bacterium
AACCTCTGCTATTTTTTCTGTACTTAATTCACTCATGGTGAAAGAAGTTAAACCAGCCGCCATTTCTTATATCGAATTATGGTTTGGATTAGCAGGATTAACTATTTATTTAGGATGCACCGGCGGATTTACCAACGATTTTTTTGAATTAAATCAACAAGCTGTTTTAGGTTTGATTTTATTGTCAGGTATTTGTACAGCCTTCCCGTTTATTGCGAGTGTGAGTTTAATGAAACATTTGAGTCCTTATACCATTAATCTTACTGTAAATATGGAAACAGTTTACGGAATTATTCTTGCCATCCTTCTTTATAATGAAAATAAGGAATTAACATCCACTTTTTACGCAGGTGTGATGGTGATTTTATTTGCCGTTTTCTTCAACGCCTGGTTAAAAGGGAAACATGATAAAAAACATTTGATTACTTAATCGTCTTCGGAATTTTTCAACACAGAGGTTTTATCGGTTACAAATTGTTTTATACGCGCAGTATTCGCAAACATCTTCATCTTCAGTTTGCGAAAACGAATTTTGTTCGTTAAAAATTTCCTGAATAAATGTTACTAATTTCATTTCAAATTCATCCAGTAATTCCTTAGTGAATTCAATCTGTGTTTTATTTTGTGTTATGTAAAGCGGTTCTTTTAAGAATTTTTTAAAAGGAATAATACAAGGTCTTATTTCTGAAGCTTTCGCCAAATTATTCTTATAAACCATCCAGGCGTATAAAAACAATTGGAGCATTTTATCGTATTTCTTATCACTAAACATTTCGTCAAGTCCGTTAAACTCAAATTTATCATCTTTACGAACCGAACTTTTATAATCAATAACACGCAAAATTTTCCCCGCCTTGTCAATTCTATCGGCCGTACCTTTAATAAAAACGGTGATAGGTTTATTATTTATGTTTATCGTTACGGAAGTTTCTAATTCTTTTTCAAGTGCGACTATACTCAGATTTTCTTTATTTAATTCCCGCACAGATACTGTATCCTGATCTACTAATTTGCCCGCGTAAATTTTTAATACACTTTGCTGCAAAAGGTTTTTTCCCTGAAATGCCTCTGATTTCGAAAAATAATTTTGGAATTTACTTTCTACGGTCTCCGGAATTTTCTTTTTCAATTCTTTTAAATCGGTGACCGTAATATTTTTATTTACAAATGGTAAATACAAAGCTTCTAGCGCTTCGTGCAAAATAGAGCCCAATGTATTCGCCTCGGCCGACTCTTCAAGCTCTGCCGTTTCTTTTATGCCTGCGCCATAGCGGAAATAAAATTTAAGTTTGCAATCCTTAAACGCAATTAACGAGGAAGGCGATAAACCGGAATATTTATCATTTACAGTAGCTTTATTAAATATCTTCCGGATGGACTCACTATTTTTTGGAATATTTATTTCGGAACCGTTTCCCTGCGTGCTTAATTTACCTGTACCAATTTTTTCGCAGATGTTCATTTTTTGGTTATTAGATGCCAGTTCCAACTGGAGCTGACTCACAAACCTGCTTTTCTCGCCCTTTCCAAAGGTATCAGTTTCTGTATCGTAAGTGATAAAAACATTCATGGCTCTTTGCAGTAATCTGTAAAAATGATAGGAATAGATTGCGTCTTTATCATGATACAAAGGCAATCCGAAATGCCTTTTCAGATCGTTTGGAATAAAAGAGTTTTGTGATTTGCCGGAAGGGAGAACGCCTTCATTTACCGAGACAAAAATAACATTTTCAAAATCCAGAGTACGCGTTTCCAGTACACCCATTATTTGTATTCCCTTTAAAGGTTCGCCTATAAATGCCGCCGAACAAGAGCCGACAATCTGATTAAATAATATCTTGAATGACTTCAGGGTTTCAAAATATTTATATTCATTTACAAAAGTTCCAAGGCGGTTAAAGTTTTTTATTAGTACTTCTAAATATTCAAGTTCAATACTTTTATAATTATTTAATTCGGTTGTTAAATGATACGCCTTTACATGCTTCAATACATCAGCTAAAACATCAACAGCTTGTTTTGCATTTATCCATGGTTTAAATAAATGATTTAGTTTTTCATACTCATTTCCGAACAGTTCGTTCAGCAAACTATCGGTGATAAATGCGTAATTTTTATCGAGTATCCTGTTAATGATCTCCTCTGTATTCTTTAAACCCAAAATCGCCGAATAATCCCTGAAAAACGGATGGCGCAGAACGCTTAAAAAATCCTGATAGTATACATGTTTCTGCTTTTTCAGTTGTTTCTCATAATCCGTTTGGATTTTTAAAAGCAGGTCCATAAAATTATAGGGCGAAGTATATTTAACCGGATATTCCATTGTGATATTCACATACTCCACATTATCGGGCAACATTTTTAATACCGGCCACAATAATTTTTCGTTCGCCAGTACAATCGCAATTGAATCAGGAGCAACGCCTTTATCCAACAGGTCTTTCACGATGTTGCTGACGGTTTGCGACTGTCCCATTTGTTTTGGAACAGCGATCACATCAATGTTTTTCTCACCTGAAAAATAATCGCCAATGAAGTTTGTGTTTTTATCAATAAAAGTTTTGAAATTTCTTCTCAAAAACAAACCGGCTTCCTGCGCAGGATTTTCAAGATAATATTTGTCGGCGTCCCAAATAATTTCCGCCTTTCCGGATTTACACAATCCCGAAAAAATTTTGGTCTCGGCTGCATTGAGCGCGTTAAAACCGCAAAAGACAATTTTTGAAAATCCATTTATAAAATCATGGTCCGCAAAATTCTTCACAGCTTCCCTGTAACTTAATCCCTGATAAGCCTCCTTGTTTTTTAAAAGTCCATTAGTGAAATGGGTATACATATTACCCAATTGTTTCATGAAATTAATGTAGTTGAGCTGAAATTCGCTTAATTCTTCCTGAGCCAGACTCCAATTCTCAATCTCTTTTATTTCTTTCAGGTTCTGATAAAGGGACTGCGCATCGGCAAGATAGCGGTCGATCTCGTTAAAATCCTGTAGAATCAAATTTCCCCACTTCGCAAAGGAATCAAAGGGTTCGGCTTGTTCGGCGTAAACGTATTTATAACTCTCATAAAGGCGGCAAATCAGATCAACATCCTCTAAATTTTGCAATCCTGATAATTCCGAAATAAAATCTTCCGCCGAAATGATAGTTGGCAGCCAGATGGTTTTTTTATAAACTTTTGCCAGATGATTTTTTAAGAATAGCGCTCCCCGTTTATTTGGTAAAACAATGCAAACCCGGTCCAAATTTTCTTTGTAGTTTTGTTCAAGATATTCTGCAAACTGAAATAGAAATGCGTGCATAATGGCTTTTGAAGATATACAATTTCCTGTTTACCGGAAGTATAAAAACAACACCAGTTTTTTTAAGGTGCTGTCGCGCGACGCATTCGAAGAAATTCAAATCATTGGCAGCAAGTCAAAATTAAGCATGGTAAAAGCCGAACGATTACCGGAAAAAAATCATATTTACGATTTGGTTTACAATTATGCCCAATTTGGCTCAGAAATAACTGAAAATGAATGGCTTATGGCTTTGAGAAAAGTTTAGAACTTAGTCCCTTTTCAAAGACCTAATTTTTTGAAATTCAGTAATATTCGTATATTTGCAGCCCTATTAAAAATTAAAGGAAAAATAAGCAATGGAAAAACGCTATGAGACGGTCTTCATTTTAACTCCCGTTTTGTCTGATGATCAGGCAAAGGAGGCCGCAAAAAAATTTAAAAAATCCCTCACCGATTTGGGAGCGAAGGTTATTAACGAGGAAAATTGGGGCTTACGTAAGTTAGCTTATCCGATTCAAAAGAAAACAACCGGTTTCTACCATTTGTTAGAGTTTACAGGAACATCTGAAACTTTCGTGAATGAATTAGAAGTAGCTTACAAACGTGATGAGCGCGTATTGCGTTTCTTAACGGTGGCTCTTGATAAGCATGCTGCTGCATACAGCGAAAAACGCCGTGGTAAAGTAGCTGAAGCGAAAACTAAAAAGAAAGAATCAGCTAACGCTTAATATTTAATTTTAAAAGAAATTACAATGGCAAACAATAAAGAAATACGTTTTTTAAACCCACCTACTGCGGAGGTTAAAAGAAAAAAATACTGTCGCTTTAAGAAGAGTGGTATTAAATATATCGATTACAAAGACCCTGATTTTTTATTGAAGTTCGTTAATGAGCAAGGTAAATTATTACCGCGCCGTTTAACAGGAACATCTTTAAAATACCAGCGTAAAGTGGCTCAGGCTGTAAAGCGTGCACGACATATTGCATTAATGCCTTATGTGGCTGACTTAATGAAATAATAATATTTAAAGAAAATTACAATGGAAGTTATTTTAAAACAAGATATCAAAGGTTTAGGGTTCGTAGATGACCTGGTAAAAGTTCGTCCCGGTTACGGCCGCAACTTTTTAATCCCACGTGGTGCTGCTGTTTTAGCAACAGAAGGTGCTAAAAAAATGCACACTGAAATCATGAAGCAACGCGCATTTAAGGAAGAGAAACTCCGTAAAGAAGCGGCAGCTAACGCTGAGAAATTAGCGGCTGTTGTTATTAAAATCGGTGCTAAAGCCGGTGAGAATGGAAAGATTTTCGGTTCGGTGACTACCATTCAGGTGGCAGAAGCTTTAAACAAAGCAGGCTATCCTGTAGAGCGTAAAAACATCGAAATTAAAGAAGAATCAATTAAGGCTTTAGGAACTTACACTGCTAAAGTGCGTTTATTTAAAGATGTGAATACATCTATCAGCTTCGAAGTAGTTGCTGAATAATTAATAAAACATCTTATCTCATTAAAACCCGAACCTAAGGCTCGGGTTTTTTTATTATATTTAATCATCCTGAGATTACCGACCGGATACTTCAATGTACAGTTTTTTTTTCTATCTCTATCTTGCCGTTTCTGCGCTCGCTGCTTTTTTAAGCATTAGCATGTGGCTCGATTATTTCCGTAAGATTGATGTATTTGAACCGGAAAAAATAAAACATTTATTAATTGCGCTGGCAGTTGGTTGCGGCACACCTTTTATCAGCTTGTGCATTTACCGTCTCGTGGATTTTACGGGCCTACAAATGAACGGGGATGTTTCGAATGATTTATTTTATTCGATTGTGATTATTGGTGCGAATGAAGAACTCAGTAAAATTGTTGGGGTTGTTGTCGCATTCAGGCTTCTCCGAAATTACATTAAAGAACCGATTGATTATCTCGTGTACGCAGGCTTAGTAGCCCTTGGTTTTTCGGTGGTCGAAAATTTTAAATATTTTAATGCGTACGGTATGCAGATTATCACGACACGCGCTTTTTATTCGGCCCTCGTGCATATCATTAACACAAGCATTATCGTTTATGGTTTTTACAGATTAAGACTTTTTAATAAAGGAAATCAGTTAACCAATACACTGGTAGCACTTGGCGTTTCGGCTTCCTCACACGGACTTTTTGATTTTTTTCTCATGAATGAATTTTTGGGTCAGTATACACAGGTGTTTTCTATCCTTGTGTATTTGATTGGGATCAATTTTTGGCTTCAAATGCTTAATAATGCCAATAATTATTCTGACAATTTTGATTACTCGAAGATCCATTTTTCGGGACAAATATTTTACCGTTTATTATTCTGGTATCTCACTACTCTTGTTTTTACGCTGGTTTATAACATGATTGTATTTAATCCGGAACGTGCTTTAAGTTATTTTTTTCATAGCATTATAACCGATGGCTTGTTATTATTCATCGTGATTTTACGTGCCAGTCGATTTATGATTTTTAAATTGAAATATTTCGATGTTAAAATTGAATTACCTTTTCATTACACAAAAAATAATGATGAAGATTTTAAATTTCTTTGGTTCATCCCCATTAAAATAAGAGGTGAAAGCACTTTCGAATATAAACTCACCACTTTCCTTAACAAATTAATTGAAATTTTTCCGCTTAACCCCGGCGCATCCGTAATTAAAGTGCCTGTAAAGGTAGATCTTGCCGATAAACTATTACTGAAAGATGATGTTATTGTTTACAAGGCCACGCATAATAATGAAACCTATTTCTTAAAGCCCAAAACAAATGGCGAAACAGATACAGAAGATGATTATCCTATTTCCGGACTCTTTACCTTAAAACAAGGCTTAAAAAGTGAAAATACAAGTGAAATATCTTATAAAGACCTGTTTTTTCTCGAATGGGTATATACTAAATAAGCCCTTTTTTCCGTAAATTAGTAAACCAGTTTTTTTGAAGAAATTAATTCTCATAATTATCATTTTGGCTTCATTTGGCACTCTGCATGCCCAAATGTATCCTTGGTTTACACAATACAGAAGCAACATGTACATGTTCAACCCTGCGTTTTGTGGAACGAAACGGGTTTTGGATTTCCGGTTGTTTTACAGGAATCAGTGGGATGGTTTTGCAGGCGCACCAAAAACGTATGCAGCCTCACTGAATTTCCGTCTTGCCGAAGGAAAAGTCGGACTGGGTGGTTTTGCATTTAACGATGAGATTGGTCCGTTTAAAACAACCTACGCCGGTGGCACTTTTGCTTTTCATATAAAAATGGATGATATCGAATTATCATTCGGTGTACAGGGCATTTATATGAATCAAACCTTTAACAGCTCGAAAGTAACACTCCATAATTCAGTCGACAGGGCTATTGATCTCACAAACTCATCTACTGTAAAAGGAACTGACGGGAGTGTAGGTTTACTTCTTGTCAACGACCGTTTTTATCTGGGAGTTGGGATAAACAATATTGTGTCCCGTGAATTTTTACATTACGAGAAAACACCGCCGTATAAAGGAAAATATAAAAACGAACCAAGTTATACCGTTGGTGCCGCTTATAATTATGCAGAAAATGAAAATTATACTTTCGAAAATTCGGTGATGGCATTATACACTAGCGGTGTTCCTATTTATTTTGATTATACTTTGCGTTTACATATTCAAAAAGTGCTTTTGACTGGGATAAGTATCCGCGTTAAGGATGCAGTTGCTTTGCATTTAGGCGTAACCCTAAAAAACAAATTACAGATTGCTTATAGTTACGACGTTATTACATCGCCATTGAAAAAATACAATCAGAACTCTCACGAAATAAGCCTTGTGTTTTCTTCAAACATGGGCACCGACAAAAAGAAACACGGTTTCAATAACCGTTTCCTTAAACAAAAGTTCCAATACCTTTTATAATTACAAATGACAAAGTACGAGGTACGAATAATAATAAGTAAAGAGACGATTAGAAAACATTCTTCATCCGTCATTCGTAACTACTAATTCCAACATGTATTCCTTTCTAAACGAAAATATTTTTAAGCAAATAAGAACTTGCGCCGATGAACTTGGCCTCGACGCTTATGTTATCGGAGGCTATGTGCGTGACACTTTAATGGAACGGCCTACAAAAGATATAGACGTTGTAACTGTTGGAAGAGGAATTGATTTAGCTGAAAGTCTACATAAAAAATTAGGGAACGAATCCCATCTTTCTGTTTTTAAAAATTTCGGAACCGCGCAGATAAAATACCGTGACCTTGAAATTGAATTTGTTGGCGCGCGTAAAGAATCTTACAATCGGGATTCAAGAAAACCAATTGTTGAGGACGGAACTTTGGAAGACGACCAAAACAGGCGCGATTTTACCATTAATGCTTTAGCGATTGGTGTTTCAAAAAATAACTACGGCAAATTATCAGACCCTTTCGGTGGACTAAAAGATATCGAAAACAAAATTATACGCACACCCCTTGAACCGGGCATTACCTATAGTGACGATCCTTTACGGATGATGCGCGCCATTCGCTTCTCAACCGAATTAGGTTTTGAAATTGAAAAAAAATCGTTTGAAGCAATAACAGAAAACAAAGACCGTTTGAAAATTGTTTCGCAGGAGAGGATAACCGATGAGTTGAATAAAATTATTTTAGCAAAAAAACCGTCGCTAGGTTTCAAATTATTGTTTGATACCGGACTTCTGCATTTATTCTTCCCCGAATTTACAAAACTACAGGGCGTTGATACCATTAACGGACAATCACACAAGGATAATTTTTATCACACCTTAGAAGTTTTAGACAATGTTGCAACCAACAGCGACAACCTTTGGTTACGATGGGCGGCAATTTTACACGACATTGCCAAACCGGCCACAAAACGTTTTGAAGAAGGTCATGGTTTTACATTTCATGGTCATGAAGATAAAGGTGCACGCATGGTTCCGAAGATTTTCACGAACTTAAAATTACCATTGAACGAGAAAATGAAATATGTGCAAAAACTCGTTCTTCTTCATTTACGTCCAATAGTTTTAGCAAAGACGGAGATTACCGACAGCGCGGTACGACGTGTATTGTTTGAAGCAAGTGAAGATATAGAAGATTTAATGACTTTGTGCGAAGCCGACATCACGACAAAAAATCCAAACAAAGTAAAACGGTATCTGGCGAATTTTGAGTTGGTCAGAAAAAAAATGGCGGAATTAGAGGAGAAAGATAAATTGCGTAACTGGCAGCCTCCTATTGATGGTGATGAGATTATGAAGATGTTTAGCCTTACACCGGGCAGGGAGATTGGTATATTAAAAAATGCTTTGAGGGATGCAATACTCGATGGTGAAGTGGCTAACGATTACAAAGAGGCGAAATCTTTTCTCGAAAATAAATTTAAATCCCTGAGCACAAACTAATGGAGTTTCATTTGAACTATAGCCCTGCTCCATCACTTGCAAAAATTGCACATGCAGATAAAGTTTTGCTAATTGGCTCTTGTTTTGCTGAAAGTATCGGCGGGAAATTAAAAGAAAATAAATTTACTACGCTTGTTAATCCAAACGGTATTTTATTTAACCCATTTAGCATTGCGACAGCCATTTCCTCTTATATTAAAAACGAGTCCAACCCGAAACCCGGAATAAATAATAATTTATACTTTTCATTCAATCACCATGGCAGCTTTTCATCTGCAAGCGAGGAAGAATTAACCAACAAAATAAATTCAGCTACCAAAGAAGCACATTTGTTTTTGAAAGAAGCCAAGTTCCTGATCATTACTTTCGGAAGTGCTTTTGCTTACCGGCATGTGGCAACCAATCAAATTGTGGCTAATTGTCATAAGCTACCGCAAAAAGATTTTAAGAAGGAGCTTTTATCAGCAGATGTTATAGTTTTAGAATACAATTCGCTAATTAAGTCCCTAAAAGAATTTAATCCAAAACTGAATATCATTTTCACAGTCTCTCCCGTTAAATATTTACGCGATGGAGTAATTGAAAACAATTTAAGTAAAGCCATCTTAATCCAAAGCGTCCACCAACTTCTCACTCCGAACTCCGAATTCCCAACTACGAACTACAGCACCTACTTCCCTGCTTACGAATTGGTGAATGACGACCTCCGTGATTACCGTTTTTACAAAGAAGACATGGCGCATCCGAACGAACAAGCCATCAATTATGTTTGGGAGAAATTTTCGGACACTTACTTTAATGAAGAAACAAAAAAATTAGTTGAAAGAATAACAGAAATAAAACAAGCCTCTTTGCATCGTCCGATTAAACCCAATGCATCTGAATACTTGAAATTTAAAAAAGTGTACTACGATAAATGCCTGGAGCTGGAAAAGAAACACGCTTTTTTGGATTTCAGCTCTGAAAAATTAATTTATTCTTAAGATGAAAGAGTATCCTTTTATTCCCTATTCAAAAAAAACCTACCCGGCAGATGAAATGTTAACGAGAAGCAGAAATCATCTTGAACATTATACGCTGAGAAGAACAGTCCGTGAGTTTTCGGACAAACAAATTCCGGATGAAGTGATTAATAATATTATCCTGAGTGCATCCACGGCCCCATCGGGCGCTCATAAACAACCGTGGACCTTTTGCGTGATAACAAATCCGGAAATAAAAAAACAAATCCGTGAAGCTGCCGAGAAAGAAGAATTTGAAAGTTATAACGGCCGCATGCCTAACGATTGGTTAGAAGATCTGGCACCGCTGGGTACCGATTGGAAAAAACCTTTTTTGGAAATTGCTCCCGCTTTAATAATTGTTTTTAAACGCTCGTACGAATTAGTTGATGGAAAAAAGAAGAACAATTATTATGTGAGCGAATCGGTTGGCATTGCCTGCGGATATTTGTTAGAAGCGATTCATCATTGCGGATTAGTTGCACTCACGCACACACCCAGTCCAATGAATTTTTTAAATAAAGTACTGAACCGTCCCGAAAATGAAAAACCATTTTTACTTGTACCTGTAGGTTATCCTTTGGAATCGACAATGGTGCCTGATATTCACCGTAAAAAAATTGGAGAGATTGCAGTTTGGTACAAGTAATAACCCGAATATTAACCCTACCTTTAAACCAGGAACCTGAAACCAGAAACCTTAATGACCTTCGACGACTTTAAATTTGACGCTTCCTTACTGGAAGGACTCTATAGCATGGGATATAAACAGCCCACGCCCATACAAGAACAAGCCATTCCTGTTATTTTAGCTAATAAAGATCTTATTGGCTGCGCACAAACCGGTACCGGAAAAACTGCGGCTTATTTACTTCCTATCATTGATCATATTTTAAAAGCAGAAACACGCCATTTAAATACTTTAATCGTTGCCCCTACCCGCGAATTGGTTTTGCAAATCGATCAGCAGATTGACGGCATGGGTTATTTTTGTGCAGTAGGTTCAATTGCTGTTTATGGCGGAAATGATGGGATTACATTCGAGAAACAACGTCAGGCTTTGAAAGAAGGCGTTGATATTGTTTGTGCAACACCCGGACGATTAATTTCTCTTTTGCAAATGGGACAAGTGAATTTTGACCATTTACAACATTTGGTATTGGATGAAGCGGATAGAATGTTAGACATGGGATTTTTTGATGATATCAGAACCATTATAAATTATCTTCCCAAAAAAAGGCAGACTATTTTATTTTCAGCCACCATGCCTCCAAAAATACGTCAACTGGCAGGAGCAATTTTGAATGAGCCGGTACAAATTAACATTGCGATCAGTAAACCGGCGGCAGGAATTGTTCAGCAGGCTTATGTGGTATTTGACGGACAAAAAGAAGAAATTCTAAAAGATATTTTAAAGAATTCTGATTATTCATCTGTCATTATTTTCTCGGGCACGAAAGACAATGTGAAATTATTAGAGAAGAGTATCAAAAAAATTGAACCTTCTTTAAAAGCATTTCATAGCGATTTAGAACAAAGTGAACGCGAAGAAATTATGCGTGATTTTAAAAACCGTAAACTCCGCATTTTAATTGGTACCGATATTTTATCGAGAGGAATTGATGTAGAAGGAATTAGTCTGATTGTAAATTACGATGCGCCGCCCGACCCGGAAGATTATATTCACCGTATTGGCCGTACAGCCCGCGCTTCTAAAGCAGGAGTTGCTATTACATTCGTGAATCAGCGCGACCAAATGAAATTTTTCAGAATAGAGTCTTTAATGGGAATTGAAGTTCCTAAAATGCCGATACCTGAAGCATTAGGTAAAGGTCCGGATTATAATCCCGAAGCGAACAAACACCAAGACAAGAAAAAATCATTCGGCGGTGGCGGAAAGGGAAAAGGCAAAGGAAAGCCAAGTTTTAAACCCCGCAATAATTACCCAAAAAAATAATCAAGCAAGGAATTTTTAAATAGCCGATAATTTAGAAAGGTCTATTGATTTAGCAACCTCCTTCACGAAATCGGTATTTTCCTGGTCTTGGGCTTCCACATTAATCCAGAAACGATCGCCAATACCAAGTGTAACTGCTGCTTGTTTAGATTTTTTCTTATACGATTCCCATCCCATTGTTTTATCATCCATCTTATAAGCACAAGCCTTTTCAGTTGGCGTGTCAACCGATAAGCCCATGGCCCACATAGCAGTTGCTGTAGAATACAAGGCGAAGGCCTGGTTATAATCGATGATAGTTACTTTTATTTTTTTACCATTTGAATTTTTATATCTTCCTTCTGCATTTGAATACGACATACCCGTCATGTTGATTGAGCTGCCATCAGGCTCACTCATGGTATAACCATCAATTACGGGAAGGTATTTTTGAAGTTCAGCATAAGGCAGTGCCATCGTATCGCCTTTAGCGCGGCGTTCTTTCATTTTATCCTCCGATTTTTTGGCCGTATTTTCCAAATCCTTACCTGCTTTTATAAGCGAACCCAGAGCGCCGCCTAAATTTTTTATTGCAGCTTTAGTTTCCTCTTTTTGCTTTTTTTCCTCTGCGCTCTCACAAGCAATTAAAACCGAGCCAATAGCCAGAATAGCAATACATTTAAATATATTTTTCATGATATTAGTTTAAAGGGCCTTAACGGCCTAATCAAAAATAAAACTATTACTTAATCAGTCAAAATATATTTTTAAACCTTTTCTAAATTTTCTTGTGGTTTATCATGACTTTATTACCTTAGTTCTCTCCTTAACCCTAAAATTGAACATCATGAAACATATATTTCCAACTCTGCTTTTTTTACTTAGTTTTTCGCTAAGCTTTTCGCAGGAAAAAAAAGCTATCACGCATGAAGAACTCTGGTTACTGAAGCGTGTGGGAGCACCCGCTGTGAGCCCCGATGGGAAATTTGCAATTTTTAGCGTAACAGAACCGGCTTATGATGAGAAAGAACAAATAAGCGATGTTTGGGTAGTGCCAACTGACGGAAGCGCTAAAGCCAGAAAATTAACTGCAGGCAAAGCAGGTGAAAGCGCTTACAGCTGGAGTCCGGATGGAAAATACATTGCTTTTGTTGCGAAACGTGACGGCGATGAAGTAAATCAGGTTTACATCATGAATTTTAAAGAAGGCGGCGAAGGACAGCGCATCACTACTTTAAGCACAGGCGCTTCTTCACCAAAATGGAGTCCGGATGGAAAAATGATCTTATTTCAAAGCAGTGTTTTCCCGACTTGTTATACGGATTCATGTAATAAAAAAACAACTGAAGAAAAGAAAAAACAAAAATACAATGCCAGGGTTTACACTTCTTTCCCTATCCGTGATTTTGACAAATGGATAGATGAGAAAAAAACGCATCTTTTTGTTCAATCTACGGAGCCCAAAAGTAGTGCTAAAGATATTTTTACAGATGTTGCCATCAGCAAGCAGGAAGGTTTTCAATACTCAAATGCCTGTTGGAGCGCCGATAGTAAAGACATTATTTTTTCAGCAACTACCGAAGCAAATACCGCAGCTTATCAGGACCCCGCAGCTAATTTATACCGTGTGCCGGCAAGTGGCGGTGCAGAAAAACAATTGACCAGCGATAAACAAGATTACGGCAATCCGCTCATAACTAAAGACGGGAAAAATTTATTTTGTTATATGACGGTTGTCGGTAATAATAAAATGTACAACATTAGTAAGCTGGTGCGTTTCGATTGGCCATCGATGCAGAACAAAACTGTTGTCAGTGAAAAACTCGACCGTCAGATTAATAATTTTGTTGTAAGCGGGGCTCAGGTTTACATGTGTGTTGAAGATGTTGGGCAGGATAAAATTTACACTTTACCTGTTAAAGGTGGGGATGCTAAATTATTAAGTACAGCCAAAGCAGGCTGTTATTCTAATGTAAGCGCTTCAACTGAAGGAGAAATAAAATTAATT
>JAHEYE010000021.1 GCA_023251695.1 Sphingobacteriaceae bacterium
TATTTTGCTTTTTAAGCGGAATATGTTTGAAGCATTTAACCTGCTTCCTATTCTCATCCTTATTGTTTACTGGGCCATTTATAACGTTGAACGTGTTATTTATTTAATGGTGTTTTGCACGCCTCTTGCAGTTACACTTAAAGATCTCGGCTTATCTGATGGGATCAATTTAAGTCTGCCCACCGAACCGTTAATGGCCGGACTCATGGTTATCTACTTGCTGAATGAATTCATGTACAAAATTACGCCGAGCAAAATATTAAAGCATCCCATAACAATCATCATTTTTATTCAGTTAACATGGATGCTGATCACCACCATTACCAGCGAGGATTTTACGATTTCGATTAAGTTTTTTCTTGCCCGTTTGTGGTTTGTTTTCAGTTGTTACTTTATTACAACACAATTATTTAAAAACAAAAAAAGCATTGTGCCCTTTGTTTTGGCGTACGCCATTCCTTTGGTCGCTGTGTGTATGATTACGACCTACCGTCACGCTGCATTTAACTTCGATGATAAAATTGCGGACTGGATTGTTTCGCCGTTTTATAATGACCACACCGCTTACGGAGCTGCTATCGCTATGTATATTCCCATTCTTATAGCATTTCTTTTTCTAAACAACATTTCACGCGCTTTAAAAATTCTCTCAGTGTTCATGATTGTGGTGTTATTTATCGCTCTGATTTTATCCTTTTCGAGAGGAGGATGGTTAAGTCTGGCCACCGCTGCAGCTATTTTGATTTCATTTTGGTTTAGAATAAAGATCAGAACCATATTAATTACTGCTGTAACTTTTTCAGTTATCTTCTTTTCTTTTCAGGATGAAATTTTTATTGCCTTAGGAAGAAATAACACGGATTCTGAAGGCGGACTTTCAAACACAATTTCCTCGGTAACAAATATCTCGACCGATGCATCCAACTTAGAACGTATCAACCGCTGGAGCTGCGCGGTAAGAATGTTTGCCGAAAAACCGGTTTTAGGATGGGGTCCGGGTACTTACATGTTTTACTATGCCCCATACCAAAAGAGCAACGAACGGACTATTATAAGTACTAATTTTGGAACCAATGGTAACGCGCATAGTGAATATCTGGGCCCTCTAAGCGAACAAGGGGTTTTAGGAATGGGTATAGTTATTCTCCTCTTCCTCGCTATACTTTTTATGGGATACAGGCTGTATTATAAAGTAAAAGACCGGAATATCAGAATTTTGGCATGCGGTATTTTTCTCGGACCATTTCCTTATTTAATTCACGGATTCCTCAATAATTTTTTAGATACCGACAAATTATCGGTTCCTTTCTGGGGTTTTCTTGCCATACTGGTTTGTATAGATGTTTATCACAGCAATGGATACATTGATGAAGGGAAATCCTAAGCGCATTTTATAGTTAAAAGCGCAATATCATCTACATACAAATTCTCTCCCTTAAATTCATCAGCGTAATACATAACCGCATCATTAATGAATTCAGGTTCAGAAGTTATGCTTTTCTTGATTATTTCAATCACAGTATCTTCAGCCAAATACTCATCCGAGGAATTAACTGTATCCGTTAAACCATCGGTATAACAAAATAACGTATAAGATTCATTAATGCTCATAATTTCTACATCAATAAACGGAATTGTTTCTGCAATCCCTAAGAGTGTACAACCCTTTGTTAAACGCATAGTCTTATCCTCCGTAATCAATATGGGCGGATTGTGCCCCGAATTAATATAAGTTAACTGTTTACTTTTTGTATTGATCTTTCCTAAAAAAAGCGATACAAATTTTTCTCCTTTTGCATTCAACCAAACGCGTTTATTCAATTCGATGATAATGTCTTTAAGATTGTGCGTATAATTTACCAGACTATGAAAAGTTGCCTGTATATTACTCATAAGTAAAGCTGCGGCGATTCCTTTTCCTGATACATCAGCAACACAAAATACGTATTCGTGAATATTAAGAGGTAAAAAATCGTAGTAATCGCCACTCACCTGCTGATGTGGTATATATTTCGCTGCAACACGAATAGCATCTGTATGCGGAAGATTATTCGGAAACAGCATTTGCTGCATTGTTTGGGCAAGCTCCAACTCTTTCTGCATTTGTGCTTTCTGTATAGTTTGCCGATAAAGTTTTTTGTTTTCTATCGACACTACGATAATATTTGTGAGTGTTTGAATATACGGTAAGTGCTTTATAGCTGCACTCAATTCTATTTTCTGTTCGTTCACATCCCCTAATAATACGTAAGCCAAAGGAATTTGTTTATGATAAACAGGAATTACAATTTCAAAGCTCTTACTTAAATTCCCATTACTGAAACTAATTGTTTCAATTTCCTTTATTCCCAATAATTCGTTCTCAAACTTAATGTGATTAAAATCCTCACCAATTCCGTACTTAAGAATACAGGTCCATTCTTTATCAAAACTGAAAAGCACCAGTTTGCCGACTTTCAATCTATTCTCAAGAATGTCCTGATACAGATCGAGCAATTGTGCGGTTGAGACATTGTTGTTGATGGCTTTGGTAATTTCCAGAAGGGCGTTAAGTTTTAAATCCTTAACGGTGCGAGATGTGTGCTTTATATCAAGTTTTTTATCGATCAATTGTCTAAGTTAAATAAACGGTTTCGTTTCCCTTCTTAGAGAAATCCGCCTCAATATGTTCCTGCATGGTAGTTGATAAAGAAAGCCCGACGAAATCAGCTTTTACAGGATAACGGGTATGACTTCTGTCAACCAGCACCAAAACATCTAGCCTTTTTACAGGTTTATGCAAAAAAGGTTTAATAGCATACATAAGGGTTTTACCACTATTTAATACATCATCCACAATTATAACCGACTTATTTAAAAAATCTTTCACAGTAATATCCATCTTAGGTTCCGAATCCCAAGGCGTTTCTTTATTGATCTTAATTTTTGATAAAGTAATTTTTAAAGGAGAAATTTTTTTAAGAATCTCTTCGAGACGTTGAGCCACCTTATATCCGTTTCCTTCAATACCGACTAGTAATAATTCTTTTTCGCCGTAATTTTTTTCATACACCTCATAAGCCATGCGGTTAAGCTTTTGACTGATACTATTTGTGTCGAGTATTTTTGTTTTTGTCATCTTCCAATTTATTTTTTACTAATATAATAGAACGCAGATAACGCTGATTATTATGATTCTACTGATTTATTTGAAAAGACCTTGCGTCTTATTTCAGGCTTCTTCCCGAAATTAAGCAATAATCCAACCTCGATATCTGTCGCCTTTAAATAATTTATTAGCTGAAACTCATGCTCCTCACACAAGGCTTCTGCTGCCTTTAGTTCTACAATCACTTCTGAATTTATAAATAAATCCGCGTAATACTCCCCCACTTCTATTTCCTGATAATAAACTTTAATCTGTTTTTGTTTCTCAACCGCTAAACCCATTGATTTTAATTCAATATACAAAGCATTCTCATAAACTTTTTCAAGGAAACCGTAGCCAAGCGTATTGTATACCTTGTAAAAACCTTTAATTATGCTTTGTGTTAATTCGGAATGTTTATAATTAAACATTTCAGGCTCCTCAACTATATTTAATCCATTTTTAATCATATTAAATCTGTGTCATCTGCGTTCCTTGACGGAACTAATTTTTCTTTAGTAACTCTTTTAATTTTTGTTTTACATTTTCATTTGGTTCTACCAAAGGCAGACGCACATAAGTATCACAAATTTTCAATAAGCTTAGGGCATACTTAATCCCACCCGGATTTCCGTCAGCAAATAACTGATCCGTTATATCCATTAATTTATAGTGTAGCTTTCTTGCCTTTGCCATATCGTCTTCAAGAGCAGCACGCACCATATCAGAAAAATCCTTAGGAAATGCATTTGCCGCAACCGAAATAACACCGTCACCT
>JAHEYE010000299.1 GCA_023251695.1 Sphingobacteriaceae bacterium
TTCTGTTAGGGAGTAGTTGATATTCCCGTACGGGCTACTTGAAAACCATCTTCGGATGGTTTTTTTATTTCAGCCTATTGCGATGCCAATTGTTACATTTTAGTTAAATTATTTAGTAGGACGATTAGTATGTTTGAAAAGCCATATATTAGCTATTCAAAGTAAAATGTAATAAAACATACACGGAGAAGCTGAAAACCGAAAAGAGTAAGCAACAACATTCAATTTAATTAATTATGGCTAAGAAAAAAGCAAAGAAAGCAGTGAAGAAGCCTGCAAAAAAAGCTGCATCTAAAAAGAAAGCAGTAAAGAAAAAAGGAAAGCCGGTAAAAAAGAAAGCCGCAAAAAAAAGTTCAGTTAAAAAGCAAAGTGTAGCACCCAAGAAAAGAACAACAAGCATTAATCCGTACCTGACATTTGGTGGTAATTGTGAAGATGCGTTCAATTTCTACCGCTCGGTATTTGGTGGAAATTTCGCTTACATGGGCCGTTTTGGTGAAATGCCTCCAATGGAAGGACAAGCCCCAATGGCTGAAAGCGAAAGAAATAAAATTATGCACGTTTCATTACCAATTAGCCAGGAAACTATTTTGATGGGAAGTGATAGCTCAGATGCATTTGGACATTCGACTAATATTGGAAATAATTTTTCTATCTCAATTAGTGCAACCAGTCAGCCCGATGCCGACCGTTTATACAACGGATTATCTGCAGACGGGAAACTGACGATGCCAATGAATAAAACCTTTTGGGGTTCTTATTTCGGTATGTTGACCGATAAATATGGAATTCAATGGATGGTGAGTTATGATGAAGGACCTGCAAAAATGTAATGCCTTATTTATAGAAATGAAAAGCCTGTTGAAAAATCTGCAGGCTTTTTTATTTTTGTTTTTTCTTCCTTATTCTCATACACCATAGGTGCTGCCCTCTATTATCAATTAAACCATTATTGAAACTCTCAATATAAAACATTTTAGCCTCTATTAACTATTATACGGGGTATAGATTATATTTAGTACCTTTCCTCCTCATAAATTACATTTTTATCAATGAAGAAGTTTTTATTTTTTGTAACAGTGAATTTTTTGTCACTTGTAAATTTTTCTCAATCTACTTTCAGGTTAAGTTACGATATCGCAAGTTTTGATCTTGCCGGTGGAATGGTTATGACACCTGCAGGAGAATATGTTTTTGCCGGTACTAACGCAACCTTCATACCACTCTTTGGAAATATTGTGAAATTAGATAACAGCGGAACAGTTGTATGGGCTAAATCTTATACCGGAGGAATAGCAACACAATTAAATGATTTAAAGAACGTAAGTTCAGGAGGTTTTGTTACGTGTGGCGCCTCATCTTCAGGCGGTGCAGTAATAATGAAGATTGATAACAGCGGAAATCTGGTATTTGCAAGAAGGTATCAGCTTCCGAATATCAGTGGTTCTAAAACTTCAAACGAATTTTTTAATTCCGTTATTGAAACATCTGATGGTGGTTTTTTAGCTGTAGGTGGGGTTGATTATTTTTGGGATGGCGTTAGCGCAACAACGGTGGATACAACAAGTTTATTTGTTGTAAAAACAAACTCACTTGGCGTGATGCAATGGAATAAGCAATGGACGATTAACGTTACTAATCCGGATGAACATTATTTAAATGGTTGTGCAGAAGTTTCAGATGGTTACATTTTAGTGGGCGAATCATCAGAAGGAAGTGGAACCTTAAACAGTAATGGGGATTATCCAAGAAATGCGATGCTTATCAAGGTAGATAAAGCTACAGGGGCTACAACATATATCAACAGATTTGGTGCAGGTAATACAACTTCACAAGGCATTAATGGTATTATTACTTTAAGCACCGGGAACGTCCTTTTAGGCGGATATGATGATATACATGCTTTTACAGCGAGATTGCAAGGAACAGGAGCAGCACCTGTTTTACAATTCGGAAGAAGAATAAACGGAACTGCTTTTCCGATATCGAATTATATTATTCAGAATTTAATGGAAAACTCCGACGGTAATTATTCTTTTATCGGATGGCGGATTGCAGGATTGTTTCCAACATTAAACAGTTCTATTATAAAAATGAACAGCGGTACAGGAGCAATTATGTTCGGAAAAACGTATGCACCAATCGGACTTTCAGCAATTCTGCCGGAAGGCGGTTTATCACCAACCGATCAAGGTTATTTCTTTGTTAATACCGATCAGCAGGCCGGTGGATTTAATTATAATGTTGTAAGAACAAATAGTATAGGTGATATTGGAAGTGCAGCTTCAAGTTGTACAAACATAACTGTGAATCCAGGAACACAGGCTTATGCCATTGCATTTCAAGCTGTACCTAATACTGAATTTTCACTTGCAACTGATGGCGCTTTTACCCCTATCGTAAATAATATTGTACCTGTTCAAACAACGCATTGTCTTAATTGTAATATAAGTGTTGTTCCTATTCCTACCATTACACCAAATCCAATTTGTGCCGGACAATCCGCAACAATTGTGATAACAAATACGGTTGCAGGATATAATTATAACGTATTTACAACGGCCGTCGGCGGAGCTTCAGTTGGCGCAGCGCCTTTATCCGTTTCACCCGCCACAACAACAACTTATTATATAGAAGTACAGTCGCAAACCCTTGGGGCTTGTTTAAGCACAACAAGAACTCCTGTTACTGCTACCGTAAATCCTGCACCAACCATAACCTTAGGCGCTACACCAAATCCAATCTGTGTTGGTAATACACTTACATTGTCGGCAAGCGGCGCAACTACTTATACTTGGACCGGACCTTCCTCTTTCACATCAACCTCCTCAAACACTACTATTACAAATGTTGGAGCAGGCAATGCAGGCACTTATACTATCTCCGCAACCTTAGCGGGATGTTCAAGCAGTTCAGTTGTCAGCGTAACAGTAAATACAAATCCCGTCGCCGTAGCTGGTGCAAGCAGCAGTACTTTGTGTGCGAATGCAACAATAAGTTTAACAGGATCTCCGAATGGCATGACAACTTATAATTGGAGCGGACCTTCAAGTTTTACATCGAGCGCGCAAAATCCAACTATACCGGGAGCGACAACAGCACAATCCGGTACTTATACTTTAACGGTAACCAATGGGAGCGGATGCACGGGTACCGCGGTAACTACTGTCACTGTAAATAATTCACCTAGTGTTGTGACAAGTTCAGGCGGGACAATTACCTGCAGCTCATCCACTGTTCAGGCCATTAGTTCTACAACAACTTCTCCTGCAACTTATACATGGAGCGGACCGGGTGTTGTAAGTGGCGTAAATAGCGCAACAGCCATTGTTAATCAGTCAGGAAATTATACGGTTACTGTAATGAATTCGGCCGGATGTCCGACAACATCAACTTTAGCTATTGCATCGAACACTACAGCCCCCTCTGCGAGTGCTGTTTCTTCAGGAACGATTACCTGTACTGCTCAAACAATGCAGGTAATTGCAAGTTCAACAGTTTCAACCGTAACTTATACATGGACAGGAACCGGAATAACTTCAGGCGCCAATACGGCAACAGCAACTGTAAATGCTCCAGGCGTATATTCTGTAACAATTACGAATACGGTTAACGGATGTTCCTCATCCGCAACAACTGCGGTTAATATTAATACAATAGCTCCTAGCGGTATTTCTGTTTCTCCATCAGCATTCACTATTTCATGTGCTACTCCAACCACACAATTAAGTGTAAGTTCAACAGGAGGTAACACTTATACATGGTCGCCTCCTGTTACAGGATCCATTTTAAGCGGTGTTAATTCTACTACCGCTACAGTATCAGGCCCCGGCGTTTATTCGGTTGTTGTAACCGGAACTAACGGTTGTTCAGCCGCGGCGGCTACTGCCACTGTAACCG
>JAHEYE010000069.1 GCA_023251695.1 Sphingobacteriaceae bacterium
GTTTGGATATTTTGAATGAAACCATACGTAATGTTTATTACCATGTGCCCATTTGGTTCGCGATGTTATTCATGATGAGCGTTTCTATTTTTTACGCGATCCTTTATTTGGCATTTGCAAATCCGGCTTATGAAATGAAGAGCTTAAACGCGGCGAAAGTCGGATTTTTCTTTTCCATCCCGGGAATTCTTACCGGCTGCTTATGGGCTAAATTTACCTGGGGAACCTATTGGACCTTCCAGGATCCGAAATTAAACGGTGTTGCCATTGGCATTTTAATTTATCTTGCTTATTTTATTTTAAGAAACTCAATTGTTGACGAATTAAAACGCGCACGCATTTCGGCCGTGTATAATATTTTTGCCTACGTGATGCTGATTGTTTTTGTAATGATCTTACCCCGACTCACAGATTCATTACATCCCGGTAACGGTGGCAATCCGGCTTTTGCGAAATATGATTTAGATAGTAACATGCGTTTAGTTTTCTATCCTGCTGTCGTAGGATGGATTATGTTCAGCTGCTGGATTTTTAACTTGAAAAACAGAATTGCATTTTTAAAAAATAAATTAAATGATTAAGAAAATTTCTTTACTCTTCTTTTTATTCACTGCCTTTTTTGCCAATGCACAGGAACCGCTGATGGCCGACGGCTTACGTTCTGAAGGAAAATTTTACGTTGTTGTAAGTGTCATCGCAATTATTTTCGCCTGCCTTGCATTTTATCTTTTCAGATTAGACATGAAAGTAAAGAAACTGGAGGAAGAACTAAAGAATAAAAAATGAAAAAAATTCATATAGTAGGAATTATTGTCATTGCGGTTGCCATCGGGGTTATTTTAACTTCGTTGAAAAACACAAGCACTTACGCCGATTTTAACGAAGCACTGGCAAATCCCGACAGAGAATATCACGTTGTTGGAAAATTACAAAAATCACAACCCTTAATTTACGACCCGAAAATCAATGCGGATGAATTTATTTTTACATTGATTGATAACAAAGGCGTAGAAAAAAAAGTTGTGCTGCACAAAAGCAAACCTCAGGATTTTGAACGAAGCGAACAAATTGTAGTCATCGGCAAAATGCATGAAGGTGAATTTCACGCCAATGATATTTTAATGAAATGCCCTTCTAAATATAACGACGGAAAACAAACGATGTAGTTGAGAGATAAGAGTTCGTAGTCGGGAGTTAAAAGTCCCGGTCCGAACTCCGCCCTCCTGACTCCAAACTCTATGCACAGCATTAACTACATTGGCGAACACGCCTGGCTCGGCAAACTCGGAAATTTTTTTCTGATACTTTCTTTCGCAGCTGCTTTCATTGCTTTTGTCGGTTTTTTTCTCTCAGCTAAAAATAAAGACTATTTAAAATTTGCACGTACTGCATTTTACCTGCATGCATTCGCCGTTATAGGAATCATCGGCTCGATGTTCTTTATGCTGATGAACCATTATTACGAATACCAGTATGTTTGGCAACACAGCAATAACGACATGCCGATGCGTTACATCCTCTCCTGCTTTTGGGAGGGACAGGAAGGCAGTTTTTTATTATGGACCTTCTGGAATGTAATTCTGGGTTTGATACTTCAGCGCTCGTTGAAAAACGAATGGGAAGCACCGGTAATGTCGGTCTTTTCTTTAGCCCAGGTTTTTTTATCAAGTATGATATTAGGAATATTCATTGGTGATATCCGTATAGGCAGCTCACCTTTTTTATTATTACGCGAACACCCTGATTTTTTAAATGCACCCTTCGTGAAAAGTTTCATGGAGAATCCCAATTACATTTCGAAACTAAATCCCAAAGGTTTAAATCCCCTATTAATGAATTACTGGATGACCATTCATCCGCCTACTTTATTTTTGGGATTCGCTTCCACACTTCCTCCTTTCGCTTTTGCAATTGCGGGATTATGGATGAAAAAATACAAAGAGTGGCAGCAAATCGCCTTACCCTGGACTTATTTCGGAATTTTAATTCTGGGCATTGGTATTTTAATGGGTGGCGCCTGGGCTTATGAAGCATTAAGCTTCGGAGGTTTTTGGGCATGGGATCCGGTTGAGAATTCATCACTTGTACCCTGGTTAGTGTTAGTCGGCGCCGGACATGTGATGATCGTCAACAAAAACAAAGGCGGTTCTTTATTCACCACACATCTTTTAGCCATTGGTTCTTTTTTATTGGTGTTGTACTCTACTTTTTTAACGCGCAGCGGAATTTTAGGCGACGCCTCAGTTCATGCGTTTACAGATCTAGGAATGCAGGGACAATTAATACTTTACGTTTTGGTTTTTGTTTTGTTATGCGTTTCTCTTTTAATTGATAATTCACTTTTAAGAGTTTCCTATTTAATGGGCTCTGTGCTGCTGATGTTCTTAGGCATGATCTACGGCTACAAAACCTATTTGTTTTACGTTTGGGTGATAGCGAGTATTGGTTTAACAGCATACAGTTATCAAAAATATTTCCCGAAAGAAAATGACGAAGAAGAATTGTACTCGCGTGAATTCTGGATGTTCCTCGGCGCCTTTGTGCTATTACTCTCGGCTCTGGTCATTACTTATTTTACTTCTATTCCCGTTCTCAATAAATTATTTCACACTAAAAAAGCGCCATTAAAAGTAGACGATTACAATTTGTGGACGGTTCCATTTGCAATTATCATTTTAATTTTGATGGCGGTTGCCCAATTCCTGAAGTATAAAAAAACAAACAAGAAGGAGTTTTTAAAGAAAATAATAATTTCATTTCTTCTTTCTGTGGCATTTGGAGTTGCCTGTTCCGTACCGCTCTATTTCCTCAATAATTTTAGTACTTCTGATGGGCTCCACAAATGGAATTTAATTTCTTACTTTCTTCTTTTTACAGCGGGTATTTTTACCATTCTTGCTAATTCAGATTATTGTGTGCGGATTTTAAAAGGTAAAGTTTCGAAATCAGGAGCGTCTATTGCCCATGTTGGCTTTGCTTTGATTTTAGTTGGCGCTTTGATCTCCAATTCTAAAAAAGTCATTCTCTCAAAAAATACTTCTGCCAAAAAAGTAGAAAGCCTGGGAGAAGGTTTCAGCGGACAAGAGAATATTTTTCTTGAACAAGGCGATACACTTCCGATGGGACCTTACTTGGTAAGCTATGAGGGTAAAGAAAAGCGGGGCATCGATTTTTATTTTAAGGTAAACTATTTTTTAAAGAATGCATCAGGAAAACCGGAATTAGCGTTTCAATTGCAACCCAAAATTCAGGATAATCCCCGCATGGGCCGCGCCGCCGACCCGGATACGAAACATTTTTTAAACAGGGATATTTATACACATGTTACCGCAGCTGACCTGAACACCGTTGTTGATACCGCTAAAAAGAATGCCTATAATACTCCTGAAAATTACATTCGCCATTTGGGAGATACTATTTTAGCTTCCAATGCCATCGTTGTTATTGACTCACTTGTGTCGGACTTGAGTCAGGCGGAATATGAAAAAAACGATTCCCTTCTGCAAGTTACAGTTGTTTTGAAAGCTTATAATGTAAATGGCGAGGTTTTTAAAGCACGGCCGAAATACATCATCAAAAAAAATATGGTCATTCCTGAAAGTGATAAGATTGAAGAACTGGGTTTGAAATTTTCGTTCTGGAAAATAAATCCGCAAGAAGGAAGCGTTGAAATAAGCATGGCCGAAAAAGTAAACAACTCGAAAGATTTTATTGTGATGAAAGCCGTCATGTTTCCATACATAAATGTGTTATGGATCGGTTCCATTACTATGGCGCTAGGAACTTTCATAGCCATACGTGAACGCAAACGCACTTTAAAAATTCATGAAGAAAATCATGGCAGCTAAAAATATATCCCAAATAAAAGTGCTGGTAATAGGCAGTGGTAATATTGCATGGCACATTGTTTCGCATTTGTCTTTTTTTAAGCGTTTCGATATTACAGTTTACAACAGAACCTCTACTCCACACCTGAAACAATTACACAAAGAGTTTAAGGTTTCTGTGATTACCGATTGGAAAAACGTAAGTAAAGAAACCGATCTGTTTTTTATCTGTACTTCCGACTCAGCCATTAAAACTATTGCTGACAAAATAAGAAAATCGAAAGTGAAAGGCTTTGTCATTCACACTTCAGGTACCGCTCCTTTAAAAGAAATTGCATCTGCGTCAAAAAATACCGGTGTATTTTATCCATTACAGACTTTTTCATTCGGACAAAGTGTGTTCTGGCCTGAAGTTCCTGTTTTCGTAGAGGGCAACGATACCAGATCGCTTAACTTCATGCTCAGTTTTGCGAAATTATTTTCAGAATCAGTTGTGAAATTAAATTCAGAACAACGTTTAAAATTACATTTAGCGGCGGTTATCGCCGGTAATTTCAGTAATGCGATGTATGCCGCAGCAAATACATTTACTGAAAAAGAATTAGGAAAAGATTTTTTCAAGTACCTTATTCCACTCATCGTAAAAACGGCAAAAAAAACAAGGTCGGTTTCACCTGCTAATGCGCAAACCGGTCCGGCCGCCCGTGGCGACAAGAAAACACAAAAACAACATTTAGTTCTTCTGAAAAAATATCCTGATCTGAAGAAGATCTACAAATCACTCAGTAAATTAATAGAAAAACAACAAAAAGCGGATGCAAAACTTCAAAGAAAAACTAAATAAAATAACCACTTTTATTTTTGATGTTGACGGTGTTTTAACCGACAATAAAGTTTTGGTGATGGAAAATGGGGATGTTGTGCGGAACATGCATTCGAAGGATGGATACGCCCTTCAGCTGGCGATAAAAAAAAGTTACCGTTTGGTTATTCTTTCGGGCGGGAATAATGTCGCCGTAAAAAATTTACTATTAAAAACCGGCGTACAGCACCTCTTCATTAACCTGCACGACAAATTGCAGTGCTATAAGGATTTTATTAATGAGAATAATTTAAGTGACGAGGAAATACTTTTCATGGGCGACGATTTACCCGACTATGAAGTGATGAGCAGAGTTGGAGTGGCGGCTTGTCCGAACGATTCGGCAACCGAAATAAAAGCCATCAGTATTTATGTATCGCCCAAAAACGGTGGTCAGGGCTGTGTTAGAGATGTTATTGAACAGGTAATGCGGGTACAAGGTACCTGGGTTATTGCCAACTGGTAATTGATTATATTTGTATTAATGACGAATAAATTATTACAGCATAAGTTTTTTGCTTTTTTAAAACTCATCCGGTTCCAAAATCTTTTGATTCTGATTTTCACGATGTGTTGTATTCGTTATTTTGTTATTGGGTCTGTTTTAGAACGCATTTATTTTCCTGAGGTTTCTTTCTGGCTATTGGTTACAAGTACAACTTTAATTGCAGCGGCTGGTTATATAATTAACGATTATTTTGACGTAAAAACAGATATCATTAATCACCCGGAAACGGTGGTGATTGATAAAGTAATTAAACGGCGTACAGCCATGCTATTGCATCTTGTTTTCAACGGTATTGGTTTATTGCTCGGAGCATGGTTGGCCTACAGGTGTTTTGCCTTACGTTTGGTGTTGTTTCAGGTAGTTGCAATTACATTACTTTGGTTCTACTCTACTCATTTCAAAAAACAAATACTAACCGGCAATCTTGTCATTGCATTTTTAACCGGTATCATTCCCTTTATGCCACTCGCTTACGAAATGCTCAATGGAGTTCATATTAATACAGCTTATTTTGATCAGGAACCTGAAAAATTACGGCTCTTGTTTATTGTTGCGGTCTTATTCAGTGGTTTTGCTTTTTTAACTTCACTTATAAGGGAAATAATTAAAGACCTGGAAGATTTTAAAGGCGATATACAAACTGGTTGTAAAACAATGCCAATTGCCTGGGGAATCATCACCACAAAAACTGTTACCTTTTTTCTGATTGTTATCACACTTGGTTTACTTTGCTTTTCAATGATTAAACTATGGCAGTGGCACCAAAAAACAGCTTCATTTTATTTAATCATGACTGTTTTTTTTCCTTTATGTATTCTTATAATACAGGTTATCAAAGCCAAAACGCCCTTTCATTTTAAGGTAGCAAGTTTCCTTTTGAAATTTATTATGCTCTTCGGCGTCGCTTTTACTTTCATAATTAAATTGATTTATGAGCAGCATTGATAAATTAATGAAAGATTACCCCTTTGAGTTAATTCTGGGTTCCGGCTCTCCACGGAGGAAGGAGTTACTAAAAAGTTTAGGTTTTGATTTTAGTCTAAACCCCATTAATGCAGACGAATCATTTCCTGTTGAATTAAAAGCTCAGGAAATTCCGCTTTATCTGGCAGAAAAAAAAGCGAATGCTTTTCCGGGTAAATTAAACAGCAAACAACTTTTAATTACGGCCGATACCATTGTATGGTGCGAAGGAAAGGTGTTAAATAAACCGGCAGATTTTGAAGAAGGTAAAAAAATGCTTCTCAGCCTGAGTAATAAAATGCACGAAGTTTTTACTGCAGTTTGTTTAAAAAGCGCTAATAAACAAGTCTGTTTTTACGATACAAGTAAAGTTTATTTTAAGAACTTAACGACTGAGGAAATTGAATACTACCTCAATAATTACAGTCCGTACGACAAAGCCGGTGGTTATGGTGTACAGGATTGGATTGGTTATATTGGAATTGAGAAAATTGAGGGAAGTTTTTATAATGTAATGGGGCTTCCGGTTAAACAGTTGTATCAAGAATTAATAAAATTTAAATGATGAAAAAAATAACAGTTTTGTTTTTTATGTGTCTTTCGGCCGCCGTATTTGCCCAGCGTGATTTTGAAATTATTTTATTCGATGCCGAAGTGAATGATTTTGACGTAATAGGTGAAGATGCCTATGAAAAAAACAACCGTGTAAGGGAAGATATAACCATGAAGGTTAAGACCGAAGTGAAAACAACCACTAAAGCAGAAGCTGCGGGTGGTTTGAGTTTTGAAGCAACAAATATTATTGACGGTAACATGAAGACTTGCTGGCTGAGTTCAGGCGACGGTAAAAACGAGGATATAGAATTAACGATTGATCTGGAGGAAGTGGAAGGTATTAATCAAGCATCCGTCAGTGATATTTATTTCTTTTCAGGAAACCGGAAAGACTATCATACCTGGAAAGACTATAACCGCATTAAAAAAATAACAATGACGGTGAACGATTTGCCTTACGGTGAAATTAAATTTGAAGATACTTACAAGCAACAAAGCATAGATCTGGATAAATTTAAAATTGACCGCAGCCGCCGATGCCGGATCCGTTTCAGAATTGTAGATGTTTACAAAGGCAATAAGTTCAACCAGCTTGCGGTAAGCGATATTCAACTTTTAGGGAGAGCTAAATAAACTAATTTGTTCTGCTATTTTTTTTGCAATGGCCTCAAACTCGTCCTTGCTCAACTTCAATTTTGGATTAGCGAAATTACAATCGCTCATATTATTAATAGGAATCAAATGAACGTGCGCGTGAGGAACTTCCAAACCGATGATGCTTACTGAAATCCGGTTACAGGGAATTGCTTTTTTAATAGCATTCGCAATTTGCTTACTGAACTCCATTAAACCGATATAAGTCTCAGAATCCAAATCAAAAACATAATCCACTTCTTTTTTGGGAATAACAAGGGTGTGGCCTTTTGTAAGCGGGAAAATATCAAGAAAAGCAATGAATTTATTATTTTCCGCTACTTTGTAGCATGGAATTTCACCATTTATGATTTTGGTAAAAATACTCGCCATTAAATAGAAATGTTAACCACTTCAAAAGGAATTATACCTGCCGGAACTGCAATATCAACCTTATCCCCTACCTTTTTACCCAACAAGCCTTTTCCGATGGGAGAATCAACTGAAATTTTTCCCGACTTCAAATCCGCTTCCTGTTCAGCAACCAATGTATAAGCCATGGTTGCGTTATTTTTTAGATTCTTTATTTTAACTGTCGTAAGGATGCTTACTTTGCTTAGGTCTAACTGGCTTTCGTCAACCAAGCGTGCATTCACCATAACATCTTTTAATTTGGCTATTTTAATCTCTAATAAGGCCTGCGCCTCACGTGCAGCGTCATACTCGGCATTTTCACTCAAATCACCCTTCTCGCGGGCTTCTACAACAGCTTGCGTGCAGCGGCGGCGCTCAACGGTCTCCAATTGATGTAATTCATCTTTTAGTTTTTGTAAACCTTCTGCTGTATAATATCCGATATTTGCCATAATCCAACCTTTCTAAAAAAAGAAGAATCCCGATAACTCGGGACTCTTCATGAAAAAGTAAAATAAATATTTAACTATAAGTTTATCCTAAAGCCAAAAGTATGGCATCCGCCAAATGGGTTTGTAAATCTGTATGCGTAATCAATTCCGAAGGTCGATTTCTTTTCGCCCAAAGGAATTTCAACTGTAGCACCACAAGTAGGACCAGTGAAAGCTGTCATGCGTTGTGCTTTTAAATCGTCGTTTCCTTTTTTGAAAATGTACTTCTCCGAATATAAACCACCTCTGATCATTAAAATATCTTTCCAGGAATATTCCAAACCAAATAAGTAGTTATCGTTCGTGAAAGAGTTAGAAGTAAAGTTTGCTGCCAAGGTAACACGGTGTGTTTTTAATGTGCCCGAGGTATCTTTAGTTAAGTAGAAATCATAGGCCCCTCCGATATTAATAAGAGCAGGTAATTCAAATCCTGCAGAACGGTTAGTAATGGTATAATCATAATCGAAACCTGAAAAAGTAGTTGTTCCTTTAACGGTAGCCTGCTTTGTTAAACCATCTCCTTTATAATACATTTTCGGACCCACATTTTTTAATGCAATACCGATGTGGAACTGATCCATTTTACCTGTGTGATACTGGATACCCGCATCAATAGCAACACCTCGTGCCGATACGTCTGAGATTTGTTCAGATATGATTTTTAAATTAATACCACCGTAAATATTATCAGAGAATCCTTTTGCGTAAGATAAACTGATGTTATAAAACGAAGGGCTGAAAGTTCCTAAACCGCCTTCCGGCTGCTCTTCAGTGGTTCTTTCAATTTTTCCTGCATTAATTGATACCACACCAAAACCAATACATCCCGTTTCGCCCACGTGTTGGGTTACACCAAAAGCGTTCATATAAATTCCGGAACCCACTAACCAGTTGTTTCTTGAGAAATTTATTTCTGTCTTTTTGGTAAAAGCAGTACCGGCAATATTTAAAAACTGAGCCTCGATACCTTTTGAACGCGCTTGTGCGGAACCGGCCCATCCGGCACTACGTCCGTATGGATTCATTAATAATTGTGAAGCGCCAGCCTGACCTGCACGTTCAGGGTTACCTGCAAAAACCGAACCGGTTAGTGCTGTTGTTAAAACCAGAAGTTTTACTTTATTTAAATTTTTACTCATAATTTCTTAGCCTTAAACATTAATAGTTTTGTAAATCCATTGGTCTCATTACACCGAACCATTTTAAGATTTTCTCACCAACACCAGGAGCATCGATATGGAAAATATACAATCCGCTAGCCACCGGAATACCAAATTGATTTTTCAAATCCCAATCCAAATAAGGTGCGCGTTTAGATTGCTTAATGTCGTTTGTAGTTAAGTAATCATCTTCCTGACCACTCACATCACGTTTAAAGGTTCTCACCAAAGTTCCATTCATGGTGAATATCTTAATTGTACAAACTGATGGCAGAGCTGTAATTCTTACCCTGTTATCCAAACGGCTTGATTCGTATTGTGAATAAGCGTAATAAGGATTCGGAACAATCCGGATATAATCCATCGCGTTTTTAGCAGTAGAAGCTTGTCCGATCATAGTATAAATGTCATCCGTTGAAAACTGATACATCGGCAAATCACTATTTTGCGGGGCAGACGAAGTATCAATCGGCAAGAAAGATTGTGTAGTACTATACACCCATCCACCTGCACTTGATACAGGGCCATTATGCGCAATAAAGTTACTCGCATAAGGGATACGTGTTGCCCACTCAGTAGCTAATCCATAACGATATGGTTTATTTACACGTAAACGCACTTTACATTCGCAAGGCATATCAGCAGGATCCTTGAATGAATAACCTCTCTTCATCATAGGAACAGTTACCCACATAGCATCACGTAATACATTTCTTAATGCCCAGTGCACTAATGCCATCGCAGAACCTGAACCTGTATTGGTCTGAGCCAATTTCATTTGATCATATATTTGCTGACAAGCATCGTATCTTCCCGCACCAATCGGTTTAGTAGCCAATGGTAACATATTGACAAATGACGAGGTTGTCATAGTTGTGCTGTAAACTGCACCTTTACCATGACCAAAAACATAAACATAATGTCTTCCGCCAAATGCGTTATCATATGTACTTCCATCTTTTGTACCTGTTGGGTTCCACCGCATATCATTTCCGTTATCGGTATAATTGTAGCTGTCTTCACCAAAAGCCATGTTTAAACGCTCACCTGTCTCCAAGTTAATTGCATAACCCGGGAACCAACCCATACCTCTAGCAGCAATATAATCTGCGTCATCTTGACTACTTGTAACAGTACCATCACCAACATTTCCATTCTTATCAACCGATGCATGATCCCTCATGTTAAAGCGACGGTTCACACCTTCAGCAAGAAGGGAGTCGTCCTGCATTTCTAATACAACACAACGGGTCCATTTGCTCTTATCAGGTGTAAACACAACGTCAACACTTGATAAATAGCGGAAATCAATATCAGAAGTAGGATCATTTGCATCATTAGCAAGTATCCATTTGCCATAGTGGCCCGGACCTGCTGCGCAAGTACCTCTTGTAGCAGAAACTAGACTATAAGGTGACCATGTTCCGCCTAACACATTATCGAAAACTTTATTACGGTCGGTTGGATAATCGTTAAATTCAACTGCAGGTTGCGCAGTGTTAATACCTGAGCGAATCCAATTATCAGGATCCGGATCATCCGTATCAACCAAACCAGTTAACCATTGCTTGGTAGGATCAGCAAAAGTCATTGTAGCTTCCAACAAATCGCCGGCATTAGTAGTAGCAGGCAAGGAGACTGTTTGACTAACTAATCCGGCAGGATCTGCCACCTGATGAATATTAACTGACAAGCCTAATTCACTGAAATAATATTCTTCGCCAACTTTTATCGATCTCTTAGGCTGGTACATTTTATTATCAGATAAATTAGTTAACACCCATGTGATTGAATCGGCATTAAGTGCCGAGTTAATGCCAACATAATTTTTACCATTTAAAATAGTATTAGATGTTGTTGCTACAGGTGCCCAAGGATTTGGAACAGGTGTATTGGTAACATTATAAGCTGTTGAAGGTAATTTCAAGAACTTAATTGTAAATGTACTGTTAGGAACATTTAGAGGGTCAACCACTTTTACGTTTACAGGACCTCTGCCATTTTGGTAAGTAGGATTTTTTACGAAACCGGTAGCAACAATCGCTGCTTCTGTTTCAGCTGTAAAATCTAAAATATTTCCACCATTACCCTGACCTTCAATCCGTGTAATCTTAGGGCCATAACCATAAATTGATTGTACAGTAGTTCCATCTTTTTCGAAATCGAAAATATGAGGGATACCGCCTGCACGTTTTACTTTCCTTCCTTCTAGGTAAGGACGTTTTTGACCTAAGAAACTTCCTTCTGTACATGCATCGCTTCCCGGTATAGCATCAGGCTTATAAGGAGCGAAATTATTGTAGGCATAAGCAGCTGCAAGGAAATAGTAAGTTTTGTTATTGATTAACTTTTTAATAGTACCTGTTGCAAAAGCATCTTCAGTAACTTTGAAGGTAGATAGAATACCTGCATCATTACCTTCCACTTTTACAGACGGAACTTCAACACCGATTGAACCATCGAAGTTATAATTGATCAACCGGGCAACTCCATTCTTAATATCACACTGGAAAACCAATTTAGCTTTTGTTTCATCATCAAGATCCGTTTGAGATACCTGATTGTTCTGGATCTGATAAACTTTATAACCTTCAAAAGCATAATATTTATCAGGGTTTGCTAAACAAGAAACGGTTTGGCCCGGTATGCCTAAAATGGTAACATCGGCTTCCTTATAACTATTAAGATAGTTATTACTGGTTGGTTTATTTGATAAGTAAACAATTAACTCATTGTTACCTTCCTGAATAGTCAAATCCGGACCTTCAGGACCATCTAATAATTTGAAACAGTTATCAAACAATCCTTGTGCTTTAATATCAGCGGTCTTTAATAAAGAAACCGCATGCAAATTTCCGTTTTTTAGTGGCGAACGTGCCCAAGGCAAACCAAAAGTTACATTGTTAATTGCGCCAGGCAATAATGTAAAAGGACCTGCTGATTGTAAGAAACGGCGGTCACCCGCTAAATTACCGGCATCAAATTCATTCCAACCTGTACGCACTGGATATAATTCACCATCATAAACATAATCAACAGGTGTTGATCCACCATAACCATTTCCACCATAAGTTACCTTAGAACCATCTTTCCATAAACCTATCATATAACCATAATAGTGTGAAGCTAAACGAGGGTCGCTGATTGAAGGATTCGGCCCACCATTGTTATAATAAAGGAATTTAGACATTCCTATGGTTTCACCTAATTCGTCAGTCATTCCGTCAAAATCATTATCCACTAAATCAAGCGTATCGGCGAGCGGGCCTTTAAAGAAGTCGCAACCTAAAGCTGCAGGAAAATCTTCGTAACCAGGGGTGCTTCCGTTATCTTCATCAGTACCATCGCTATTATAAATAAAACCTAAACCTTTTTGAATATCACAACCCACATAATCATCACCGTAGTTACCTAAATCAGCATCTGTCCAAACAGTGAAATATGTTTTGGTTAATGTAAAAGACGAACGGTTAATTACTTCGTAGTTATAGAAGGTCATATTATTAATGTCGTCATTGGTTTTAAAACCAAATGCCTGACCACGTACTTCTAATCCTATCGATTGCCCACCTGTTTCCGTATGGATATCACCTTTATCGTTAAATACCCACCATAATGTTTCATCACCAAATAATTTTGCTTCGCAAACACCAAGTGAATTTTTAGCTGCTAAGTTATTTACGTCGTAATAAGGATAGTCACCAACAGAAGGATCGTATTCATTATTTCCGTCCTTATCATAAAATGGCGCCAATAAAGTTCCGTGATTTTTAGTCGGATCTAAAGGATTACCCGGCCAGTTTTTTACTTCTTCAGAAATAACATTATTAAAAACAAGATTGTCTACATCCTTACGTGTGATGTGGAAAATCTTATCGTAATCGTTACAAACATCTTCTTCAGTTGATGCGGTAGCTACATTTAAAGGTCCGGGCCAAAAATCGAAACCACTTTGACGGTAAGTCATGGCCGCAACTTTTAACTGTCCACCCGCATCTAATCCACCAATCCAAATAGAGCCCGCAAAGTTTGCATTTACCATTTGTGATTTGTCTTGTGTACCGGGAACACCATAATAGGCATTACCGCTACCAAATAAATCCCACCACATATCACCACCGGTATAAATAATGGTTCTCACAT
>JAHEYE010000070.1 GCA_023251695.1 Sphingobacteriaceae bacterium
TCTAACAATACGGGTATCGCAGTTTTTCTATTCCTTATTTTAATGCAACTAAAGAACCGCTATAGGTTTTGGATCTTTTTGTTTCCGCTAATTATTGAATACAGCCGGATGTATTTAGGCGTGCATTATCCAAGTGATATTTTATGTGGCACCCTCGATGGAATTTTGTGGGGATTTGTTTTTTATAAAGTGTTCCAATATTTAAGTAAGAAATGGAATGTTGAAGAGGTGTAATATAATTTTGTTTATTTTCCTCACCCATTGCGTTGTAGCACAACTGCCCGAAACCGACCTATGGCTTTTCAAAATTAAGACTGAAGACAAAAAATTAATTTTAGGTGAGGGTAAAAATATTACTTCCCGCAAAGGTTACGACAACCAACCTTTTTTTACACCCGATAACAAAAGTATTTTATATGTAAGTATCCGGGAAGACAAACAAGCTGATGTTTATCGCTATGATTTAGGGAAAGAACAATCGTTTCAATTAACCAAAACCAAGGAAAGTGAATATTCGCCTATGTACACACCTGACGGTAAAAGTATTTCCTGTGTGGTAGTGGAGGCTGACTCCACACAACGTTTATGGTTGTATAATTTGGATGGTACTGTAAAAAAATGTTACAACGAAGGGATTGATTCGATTGGTTATTATTCTTGGCTCACAAACGATACTTTATTATATTATAAATTAACGGAACCCCATTCGTTAAGGATGTTCGTTGAAATGGGTAAGGCGGATAAATGGATATGTAATAGTCCGACACGCGCTTTTAAGTTTATGGAAGGAAATAATTTTATTTACGGAATTAAAGATTCTGTTTCGGTACAATACCGTTATTATAATACGGTTACACGGAGAAGTGAAGTGTATGCTGATACCAAAAGCAAGAGCGAAGATTTTATCTGGCATAAAAATTACGGAATCATTAAATCGGAGGGCACAAAACTGCTTTGGTATAATGCTGACGGGAAAACCTGGAATGTTCTTTTTGATTTTGCCTCAGCGGGAATCAAGAAAATTACCAGATTTGCTTTTGATTCAAAAACTAAAAACGTGGTAATAGTGGACAATAACTAATAGGCATTGATTATTTTTACAATATATTTAATTGTACTTTGTTTTATCATTTATAAAACATCGCTCTTCGGTTTGCTGAAAGATGATGTGCTGAATCCGAAATTTTATCTGACTGTTTTCCTGATAAAAATTTGTGCCATTGCTGCATTTTATGTTTTATACATGAAACTGTACGGCAGCATTTATTATTCGGATACCGGAAATTTTTACCGCGATTCAAAGATTATTCACAATATTGCTTTTTCTAATTTTGGTGAGTTCTTTAAACTCATGTTTGGTTTTCAGGACGACGGTGAGGGCTCCTATATCTTCGAGAATTTTTTGAAACCGACAACAACATGGGACAAAACCAACGCTGAGGTCCTTTACAATGATAACAGGTTAATATTACGCATGCACGCACTTATTCATTTTATTTCGTTCGGGAATTACGCTGTACACGCTTTATTCAGTTGTTTTTTATCATTCATTGGTATTCATTGGATTTACAAAACATTTAAGCAGCAATTCATAAATAAAGAAATTTATTTTTTCCTCATCTGGGTTTTGTTCCCGGGCGTTTGGTTCTGGACCTCCGGACTGTTTAAAGAAGGCCCGGCACTTTTTTTACTGGGAATGCTTTTAATTTCACTCAAGCGCGTTATTGCCGAAAGGAGATACTCCGTAAAAAACCTGATTATGCTTTTTATCGCACTGCAGTTGAGTGTCGCGTTTAAATCGTACCTCATGGTTCCTGTTATGCTTGCTACCATTGTATTTTATGGGGTAAAAAACAGAACCGATAAAAAAGTCGGGCTTAAATATATAGTTTGGCTGATCATAGTATTTCTTGCCACCAATCTCACACTAAAATTATTATTTGAAAAAGATTGCGTTAGACTTTTGTCGGGTCGCCAACAAACTTTTCTGGATGTTTCACACGGGGGGATTTTTGTTGCGGCTGACGGGAAATATCTGAGAATTGAATATGATTATAATTTAGTGCAGCTTGATTCCTCTGCAGCGGAAGTAAAAGCAAAAATCAAGCCGGGTGTTCCATATATGTATTGGAACGAAAGTAATATGGCAGATACTTTAAAGTGCGGAGGTAATACGGATACTTCAAAAATTTACACGCTGATACACGTTATACCAAAATCTAATTCCACATTTACCCCGTCGGTTTTAGTTACGGATGGGTGGTCGTTTGTAAAATCAATTCCATACTCATTATGCGTTGCGCTGTTCAAGCCATTTTTTTATGATGCTAGAAATACAATCGATTTAATAAGTTCCATCGAAAATTTAATGCTTCTTCTTTTTCTGTTTATCTTCATTTATAACGTATTTAAAAGAGGACTCCACAATCCCTATTATTTTTATTTTTTAAGTATGGCCATAATGGTACTTATCATTATTGGTATAACCTCTCCAAATTTGGGCGCCATTCAGAGGTACAGGGCCCTGATTGTTCCTTTTGTATTGCTAACAGCCCTGTTAAGCAGTACTATAAAGGATCACCCGAAGCTCAGCAATTTCTTTAAAAACTAAGGGTGTTTTGCGAATAAAATTTTAACTTTAAAACTTATAATTTTTAATGAGTTTATTCCGTAAAAAACCACTCTCTCATGTTGGAGCCGATGAATCTGCGCATGGTTCACTGCACAAAGTTTTAAGTGTCCGCGATTTAACTTTTTTCGGTATCGCCGCAATTATTGGTGCCGGAAGTTTCAGTAGTATCGGCTCAGCTTGTTTCAGTGGCGGTCCCGGCGTTATTTTTCTCTTTATTATTTGTGCTGTCGCCTGTGGTTTCACCGCGATGTGTTATGCTGAATTTGCATCACGTGTTCCTGCATCGGGCAGTGCTTACACTTATGCTTATGTTTCTTTTGGTGAAGTTTTTGCCTGGATAATCGGATGGGCCTTATTAATGGAATATTCCATCGGAAATATTTATGTGGCTTTTTCGTGGAGCGGCTATTTTACCAATTTAATGGAAGGATTTAATATTCACGTACCGGAATGGTTAACGATTAATTATTCTGAAGCGCACCAATCATTTATTGATAATGTTGCCGGAGAGGGATTAGCCGCATGGGCATCCGCTCCTGAAATCGGCGGACTAAAAATAATATTTGATTTACCGGCTGTAGTCATAAACATTATTGTAACCTGGTTAGTTTATGTGGGTACTAAAGAATCGCGTAATGCAAGTAATATAATGGTGATGGTAAAACTCGCGATTATTGTTCTCGTCATTATTGTCGGTGCGTTTTATATTGACATTGAGAATTGGACGCCCTTTATGCCAAATGGATTCGGTGGTGTAATGGGAGGAGTAGCTGCTGTGTTTTTCGCTTACATTGGTTTCGATGCTGTTTCAACATTAGCTGAAGAAAGCAAAAACCCGCAGCGTGATTTACCGAGGGGAATGATTTATTCGCTCGTGATTTGCACTGTTGTATTTGTGATATTAGCCCTTGTATTAACCGGAATGGTTTCGTATTCCGAATTAAACGTATCAGATCCTTTAGCGGAAGTCTTTTCGAAAAAAGGTGTGAAGTGGATGCTGTTTGTTGTTTCCATTGCTGCTGTGGTTGCTATGACGTCTGTAATTTTAGTGTTCCAAATGGGACAGCCACGTATTTGGATGAGCATGAGCAGGGATGGATTGTTGCCTAAAAAATTCGCCACCATTCATCCTAAATATAAAACCCCGGGCTTTTCTACAATCATGACAGGCTTAGTTGTTGGCATTCCTTTGTTTTTTACGAATCCGAAATTCGTTTTAGATTTTACAAGTATAGGAACATTGTTTGCTTTTGTTTTGGTATGCGGCGGTGTTTTGACATTACCCGTAAAACAAAAAGAACCCGGAAAATTCCATTTGCCTTTTATAAACGGAAAATTCATTCTGCCTATTATTATACTAATCACTTTCATTTTAATATTTTATTTCAATCCTGACTTCTTAAGCCAGCAATTTAATATTTCTGACGGCAACGCGGCAAAAAACATTCCTATGATTGTTTTCCTTTTATTATGTATTGTGATGGCTGTTTTGACTTTCATTAAAAATCTTTCCTTGATTCCGGTGCTTGGCCTATTATCCTGTTGTTATTTATTAACCGGTATGGAAGCCAGTAACTGGATTTGGTTTAGTGTTTGGTTGCTGATTGGTTTGGTGGTTTATTTATGTTACGGTTATCGAAAAAGTAAATTAAATATAAAATAAATTATGATAGCACTCGTTACAGGAGCAACTTCGGGCATTGGGAAAAGCACGGCGGAAATTTTTGCCGGCAATGGTTACGATGTTATTATTACCGGTCGCCGTGAAGAACGCCTATCTGAATTTAAGAAAAACCTTGAATCAAAATATAAAATAAAAGTTCTTGCGCTTTGTTTCGATATCCGTCAGGTTGCTGAAGTTGAAAAAGCTATCAATAGTTTACCTGCCGATTTCAAAAAAATTGATGTTCTCGTTAACAACGCCGGACTTGCGGCAGGATTATCCTCAATACAGGATGGGAATATTGATCATTGGGAAAGAATGATTGATACCAATATCAAAGGATTACTTTACATAACAAAATCGGTAAGTAAAGTAATGATAGAAAATAAAAAAGGACATATCATCAATGTTGGTTCCATTGCAGGAAAAGAAGCGTATGCCAATGGAAATGTGTATTGCGGAACAAAACATGCGGTGGATGCTTTGAGTAAAAGCATGAGAATTGATTTATTACAGCACGGAATAAAGGTATCTGCCGTAAATCCCGGTATGGTAGAAACCGAGTTCAGTGTTGTACGATTTGATGGTGATGAGAGCCGTGCTAAAAAAGTGTATGAAGGCCTTCAGCCTCTATCGCCTGATGATGTTGCGGAAACAATTTACTGGATGGCATCGCGGCCTGCTCATGTAAACATAAACGATGTTATCATCATGCCAAGCGCGCAAGCTAATTCAACAACTGTAAAACGACATGCATAAGAAATATGTATAAATCAAAATTTATACCTTTTGCTTTTTTATTTGTTCTGTTAAGCAGCACCGGCTTTTCCGATAATAATCCTTTCTTTAAAAAAATGCAGGTGATGGGCGAGTCGCGCATTATGCGTACGCGTATTATGATAGCGCCTGTTATCAGTTTTTATAAAATCAACGCCAACCACGCCTCAAATCCTCAGCAGAAAATGTCGGGCTTATTTAGTTGGCGGCAGGAAGTACGTTTAACGCATAAGCATAATATGTATTTTTTATTTGGTGCCGAGTATATGGTGCATGGACTAAATTTCAATTCATATTATTTTAAACCCGACAGTATTCAATTGTATACGGGTAGCATGAATTACACATATTCCTTATATGTTCATGAGATTGATGTGCCTTTGCAATTAAAATTGTGTTTTAATCATGAAAATAACGCACGTTTTACGCCTTATTTTATTGCGGGATATCATTTCCGGATTTTACTCGACGGGAACCTGAAAGTAAAACAGGATGGCGAATTAATTCAGAAGACTTTCGAAGTTATCAGTTTTAAAAATCCTTTGTTCAGTAAACGCAATAATCCATTTGTGAGTGTGACCCTTGGAATCCAGAAAAATGATCTGAAGACTTTCAGGAAAGCTGTTTTTGCAGAAGTCACATACCGTTATGGTTTTTCGCCCTATCTTTTGAAAGATACGTTTACACCATCCTCACTTTACATCACCGGAAATCATTTAACGATTGGGCTTGGGTTTAAGTTTTAAATAATTAATAAATGTGCAAAATGAGAGTATATTGTCTACGATTTTTATTTGTCTCTCTGCTTTGGAACACTGCCTATGCGCAAAATAAAAAGGGCGACAATACTATAGATTCCCTCCTCCAATTTTTAAAAACCTCAAAAGAAGATACTTCAGGAGTCAATGCCTTGAACCTTTTAAGTACCAAGCTCTGGTTCATACATAAACATGATTCTTCTCTGTTATTTTCTAATAAGGCTTTAGCCCTGGCTAAAAGATTAGATTACAAAAAAGGCTGTGGCGAGGCGTTTAATAACCTTGGTACTGTTTATTACAATACGGGCGATTACCCAGAAGCCATTAAAAATTATTCACTGGCTCTAACGATATTTGAAGAAACCGGGGATAAAAAAAATAAAGCTTTTTCTTATAATTATATCGGTAATATTTACAGGAATCAGGGTGATTACAGCCGTGCCCTTCAGGAATATACAATTTCCTTGAATTTACGGCAGAATATAAATGACAAAGCAGGAATAGGAGTTGTGTATAACAATATTGGAAACATTTATTATTTTCAGGGGGATTATCCAAAGGCGCTTAAGAATTATCTGGACGCTATAAAAATAAAAGAAGAACTTAATGATAAAATAGGGCTTTCGCATTGCTATAGTAACATGTCGAATGTTTATTTCTATCAGCGGAACTTCAAGGCAGCGTTAAAGACCTTATTTTCGGCTTTAAAATTACAGGAAGAATTCGGGGATAAAAAGGGGATGGCAACTTCTTACAATAACATTGGTGCTAATTACAAGGAGAATAATAATGTACCCGAAGCCCTAAAAATGTTTAAGGCCGCTATTAAACTAAATGAAGAAATATCGGACCAATCAAGTATTGCAGCCGGGTACAGTAATATCGGAACCATTTATTCGGAAGAGGGAAATTTTGAAGAAGCAGAAAAGAATTTTTTGGAAGCTTTGAAAATCTCTGAAGCCTTGAACGATGTACAGGGTATTGCCGGTAATTATGGCTTCTTAGGCAAAAACTATATTATGCAGGGTAAATATCAGAAAGGTAAACAATGGCTATTGAAAGATCTGGCATTATCTAAAGAGAACCGTTCGATGGAAGAAATAAAATTTTGCTATGAAAATATATCACTGGCAGATGACCTGATGGGAAATCATAAAAGCGCATTGGAAAATTATAAAATGTACATCGTTTATAAGGATAGCCTTGTGAACGAAGAAAACACAAAAAAAACTGTACAAACACAAATGCAGCATGAGTTCGACAAAAAAGAAGCCGAAGCAAAGTCTGAGCAGGATAGAAAAGACGTAATTGTTAATGAGGAAAAACAAAGACACAAGCTCATTATTGCTTCTGTTTCCGTAGGATTATTTTTGGTATTGGTATTGGCCCTTGTGATCTTCAGGAGCCTTCGCCAGAACCAGAAGAAAAATAAAATCATTACAGAACAAAAAGAACTGGTAATGGAGAAACAAAAAGAGATCATTGACAGTATACATTACGCAAAGCGGATCCAAAGAAGTATGATGCCACCCGAGAAATTCATCGACAGAACCCTAACAAGATTAGATAAACTTAATTAACCATCCTCACTTTATATCACGGGCAACCATTTAACTATAGGGCTTGGGTTTAAGTTTTAAGCAACCTAAATTCGCCTCAGAAAATTCGCTTTACCTTTTTAATTTACGCTCAATATATTTTGCTGAAGGAAGTAAACTTTGTTGTATACGCTTAGCATATCGGATGCTGTCTAATATTTCTTTTTGTTTTTCCTCTACCATTTTTTTCTGCAGACTAATAACTTCATTTGCTTTTTGTTTCTGCTTATAAGCGCGGAATGAAACTCCGGCTACAATAATCATAAGGATAAAACCAATGATCCCCCCGTAAGTATAGGTGCGCTGCTCTTTAATTTCCTGATCATGGATCTGATTTTGATGCTTGATTTGTTCGGCATTTTTAATACTGTCTGCCACTTGTTGTTTGTCAAAAGTGTATTGCATTTCCTGCTCGGTTTGTTTTTTAATATTTTCCCCGTTAAGGATACTGTCACGGGCAGCAATATATTTTTTGTAATGTTCAAGTGAACCCAGATAGTTGCCACGTGAACTGTCGAGAAGGCTGTAAATTTTTTCAAACCCACTTATGCCCCCTAAGTCACCAATACTGTAATAAAGGGTAAGGGATTTAGTCAGATATTTTTCTGCTTCTTTAAATTTTTTTGTTTTTACGTAAAGTGTACCAATGTGACCCAATGAAATTGCGATTCCGTTTGCATCTTCAAGTTCTTCACACATTTTCAATGATTTGAAATGATGATCCAAAGCCTTATCAAACAAGAGGTCGCTTTCAGTCTTGTCAGTTTTAACTTCGGCCTGTTCCGCATAAATATTTCCCATATTATCTAAAACAGAAGCAGCAGCAGTTTTATTTCCCAGCTCTACATCTGTCTTTAAAGCTTGTGAATAGTATGCGAGTGACAAAGCAAGTAAAGAATCGTGTTCAGATTTACGGGAACGGCTATAATAAGATAATTCATAATATACAATACCCATATTGCCGAGTTGCATGGCGATATAGTTTTTATTTCCGAGTTCCTTAAAAAGCTTCAAGGCTTGGGAATAATAATCGATAGCCTTGGGATAGTTGGTTTGCGAATAATAAACCGCTCCGATACTGGAAAGGGTAATCGCAATATCATCTTTACTTTTTCTTGCTTCAAAGATTTTTTCGGCCCTGAAATAATACTCAAGTGCTTTTGGATATTTGGCTTGGGTGAGATATATGGAACCTAGATTAGCGAGTGTTTTCGATTTGAAATGTAAAATATCATGCGTGGAATAGGTAGTGCTTGTTTCTTTTTCTGCTTTTTCCCAAATGGCGAGAGCTTTAAAATTATATTCAAAGGCTTTTGTATAATTCCCTTTAATGTAATTAAACCAGCCGATTTCATGGTTCGCTTTTCCTATTCCTACCTGAAAGCTTAATTTTTCAGCCAGTAAAAGAGCTTGGGTTGAAAGAAGAATGGAAGTATCAGGATTAGCGTACATGAGCTCCCATGCAAGTGCATTCAGGCGGTTTACCCTATTTGTATCCTCTTTGGGTGTTTTTAAAACGCGAAATAAACTGTCTGCCTTCCGATTTTGGGAATGTAAGGAAACAGTTAATAAAATTATGAGGGCGGTTAAACGCATACACGAATGTACAAAAGTTTTTCATTGTGAATTACAAAAAAGGCTTCCCCAATGAAACTTAGGTTTTATCCGATGGGCAACGGGAAACTCTATCGCTAAAACAAAGAAGCCATTTGAATATTGGATTTCCTTAAACAACAATTGTTCTAACGCGATAGCGTAAGCAAGAAATGCGCGGGGGATCGCAAGCCCCGTGTTACCAGTTGTTGCGGCCACCCAGTTGCGTTCCGTGCCCTCGTCCGCTGATAAAAAAGTCTAAGTTTTTATATAACAAATATATTTGTAATAAATTTCTTCCTTTCCACTTTTACTACTTAAAATAAATTTTTCTGGTAATCTTATTTGGCATCTACAGTCATTATGAAACATTTTCTTATAAAGGTTACCAAAGATGACCAGTCGACCAAAATAAGCTCCGCATTTTTTTCTTTTGCCACAAGAATATAATTTAAATACTTTCCGGGAAATTTTATACGTCCCTTCAGTCTTTACCCCATTTGCAAATTTTACATACGTCAAGTCCGTATTAAACGTGATTTCATAATTGAAATTGGAAACTGAATCGGATAATGTTCCTTTCCAGTTTCCTATTAGAGAGCTTAATTTGCAGTCTTGACTTTTACATGTAATTGTAACTAAGGCGACAAATGTCATTAGATATTTTTTCATGTCGGTCTGTGAAGTCTAAGATTTTGTTTGTCTAAGTTACGAAAACATTTGTAGTGGTGAAATGTCCGAAAGGAAATTAATTTGTCTGCCGAAATGTTATCACGAATAATTTTTGTCCTGCCGCAATAACGTTTTGCAGCTACTGTTAGTTTTTTGCTAAGTCCAAGTTACACATTTGAGCGTTAACCCGCAAAAAATTACCAGTAGGTGCTGTTATAACTTAGGCCGCTGCACACAGTTTTTCTGTCGGTGTCCGCATAAGTATTTAGAAAGGTAATTCATTTTTTAAATCCTCGTGTTCTTGTCCTTCACCGTTTGCAGATAGAAGGTCGCCGAGAGTAATGAATTTTTCAATCTGTTGATGTAGTCTTTCAGACGCATTCCAGAATGGTTTATAGGGTCGTTGTTCCTTCGGAAGGCTTTTCTTAAGTCTGTAAATCGCGGCATGAAAACCTGACAAATAAAATCGAATAACCTTTTGTTTCATGAATTCTCTTCTGTTTACCGGCGATTCGTTAACGAGTTCGCACAGAAAAGTTAATTCGTCAATAATATAAATGAATTCTGTTAGTTCAGTCGGAGCGCCTTTCGTATAAGAACCATGATACATAATAATATAGTCTGCGACATCAACACCCTTAAATTCTCTTTCAATCAAATCACCGCCTTCTTCGTAAGTTCCATCGTGAGCTTTGACGTACATATTATTTAATTTCTCGCTCATGTCTGTAAACACTTTTAAAAAAGTGTCTATTTGCCACTGTGATTGAAGAAGTTTATTTGCTTTATTTTGTTCCCTGAAAGTTATGTAAATTAATATTGCACTAAAGAAACTGATAAATGGCGCACTAAGTCCATTGACAGCGTCGCCGAGAGTCCCCTTGTCACCGAGGTAAAAAGATTGTGTCCAAAAATGTCCGCTAACAAGTCTTACGCCTAATAAAACAAATGTCGCCATTATTAAAATTATTAGAGCGACATTTATTATTGTCCGATGTCCGTCGTTAAGTCTTGAGAATATTTTTTTCATTTCGTCGTCTGTCCAGCGGCTTAGTTATAACGGTTTCACGGTTGGCGATCGGCGGGCTTTGAAACACTCAACCGTCTGCACCCTAAAACGTTTATTTAAAGATACCAAACAAAATTAGTGGCCGCAAATTAAACTTTCCCGAAGGGACAACTAACTCTGCGCGCCGCGATAACCTTCATTCCGCCCGCTGGTCGCCACACCGTGTGTTAGTAGCTGTGCCTTTTGTCTTATTTGGTTGACCATATTCCAATTTTATTCTGTCTTGCGTATGATTGTGCAATTTTTAACTGTGTCAAAAATGTAGAGTATGATATGCTGTCGATTAAAACTTTTACTTTTTTGTCGTACTCTTTTTTCGGTTCGTTATAAGTTTTCTGGATGTCGGAAAGTTCGTCCCACGTTTGGATTCTGTGCATTTCATGTTCAGGGAATATACCATTTTTTACTAAATATAAATTTAATGTGTCGCCACCGTCTATTACCCAGCAGTAAACTATGTTGCCAGCTTTGTCAGTTCTTTTTGAATATATCGGTAACATTTTTGAATTCGGATGTTTAAGAATCCATTTGTCAATAGTGCTGTCTGTCCTTGCAGGAGGGTCAGCCATTTGAAAGCCAACACCCGTCATGCAATAAGTTGTCTGGCTTTTCTCTGATTTATAAATCCAAATAGAACGATGTTTAAAGTCTGAAAGTTTTAAATTGTTTTTTTGTCCGTAAGTAACAACAAAGGACGAAAGCAAAATTATTATCAATATATTTATTTGTCTTGATGTCATTTAAGGCATTGCTACTAACGTTTTCGGGGCTTGCGTTCGGCGGGCTTACGAAGCTTCACCTGTCTGCAACCTAAAATGTTTATATGAAGATACAAATGTTTGTTAGCAAAGCCAAAATAAAATTAAAGTCTGCCTAGCAGGCAAAAAATTGGCTTTGCGATGACCTTGTCCGCCCGCTGACGCAATTGCCCCGTGTTACCACCAGTTTTTACCACCCAGCTTTGTACGGTTTGTTTATTTTGTAGTCAAACGTGTCCCTGTCAATGATTGCGCCGGTTAAGCTGTCTAACTTTACCCATACGCCATGTTCGTTACCTTCTCTGTAATGTCCTTTTAATTTTACGCGCCCGTTTGTATAGTAATAAAAGCCTTCGCCTTCATGTCCTTGCTTGTTACTGATTATTGTTTCAAATTCTTTATTCCCGTTGTCGTAATATGTAACGTGATGATTAAACTGTAAAGAGTCTGTTGGATTAAAATACTCAGAGCCTCTTAATTTTGTTGAGTCACTAAAACTTATACTTCTAACTCTCTCACCGTTTTCAAATATTTCAAAAGTGGCAATATTCCCAGATTCATAAAATGTATAAGAAGTGTCAACTTGTTTACCGTCTTTGTATTTGAAAAAAAACTCAAGTTGTCCATTAGGAAAGTAAGTCATGGTATAGCCATCAAGTTTCTCGTTGTCTGCATAAAACTGTCTTTGAAGTTTACCATTAGGGTAATAAAACCTATTCAAACCGTCTTCTGGTGGTCCGCCCCAAATGTTATTTAAACTCATGTAAACAAAATTCAGACCGAAGGCCAATAGGATTAAAGCAAATGTTGTCCAAAAAAAGGGATTTTTAAAAGGGCGACGTCCTTGTCCGAGATATTTGAAAAGAAGAAACGAGATTAAGGCAAGTCCGATGTATCTTACGAGTAGTGTCGTCATTTTAAAAATTGGTGGTAACGGTTTGCGACTACGCGTCCGCTTTTTGCTTTGTCAAGTTACACATTTGAGCGTTAACACGCAAAAAATGGAGCGTAGTTGGTGTTAGCACTTGTTGCCGCCACATAGTTTGATAACAATTGTCTAGCCATTTTAACTTGTCCGTAAAAAATCTTTATTCATTTTATCGCTGTCTGGAAATGTTGTGTCGAGAACTTTTTTACAAGCAATAACAAAGTCACGATAAAATATTTCGGCTAAAAGAATTGTCTGGCCGTATTTATTGGTACCGAAATGTTGCTCACCATTTTTTACTTCACATAGGTCTATTTTTGATTTGGGTAATAAAGTATGTGCAAGTCCGTTTCTTAATTCGTCTTTAAGGTCAAGAGCAGAATACCTGCCATCCGCGTCAACTAATAGTTTCATTCCTTCTTTAAATGCAGTGTCAGGACTTATATTGTTCCAGTCTTGTTTTGAAGTCAGCATACATTTACCGAGAAATTCAATTCCGATTGCAATAAGGGTGAAGGATAAATAAGCATGTCTGTCAACGATGTCTTTATATTCGTTAATTAAAACATGATTAATGAACTCTTTAGGATACATTATTGTCTATGTCGAAAGTTTATATGCAAGAACAATAAGGGAAAATAAAATAGCTATAACAATCATGGAACTTGGATTTGCAAAATTAACTGTCAAGCCAGGTCCACCATGTCGTTTCATCACAAAAAGTCTTTTGTCCTTTGGATTGAAATAAAAAAGTCCAAGTCGCCAGTTGTCTGGATTGTTTTTCGCTTCGTCGTCGTCAAAATTATTTTTCATTCTATTTGTTTTTTGTCTACCGATAAGTCGTCCGCGGCAATTAGTGCTAACGTAATGCAGCTAAATTTTGTGCGGCTTCGGAGGAAGTCGCTGTCCGCTGTGTAAAACGTTAGTTAAAGATACGAAAGAAAACAAGCGGAGGCAAATTAAAAAACGGTCACCCGTGAAACGGGTGGCAAAAAATATATGCCGAGCACTTGAGAGTCGGCCGCATAAATTTTAACTGCGGTTAGCTGCTGGTGTTTTCTGGTGTCCAAATTGAAG
>JAHEYE010000300.1 GCA_023251695.1 Sphingobacteriaceae bacterium
TAGGTGCCGAATCAATCGCATTATTTGCACGTGTTGGTGGTGGTATTTATACTAAAGCTGCCGACGTTGGCGCCGACTTAGTAGGTAAAGTTGAAGCAGGTATTCCTGAAGACGACGTTCGTAATCCTGCAACTATCGCCGATAACGTAGGTGATAACGTAGGTGACGTAGCAGGTATGGGTGCCGATTTATTCGGTTCTTATGTAGCTACAATTTTAGCAACAATGGTACTCGGACAAGAAATTACATTGAAAGATAATTTCGGCGGTATGTCTCCAATTTTATTACCAATGTTAATTTGTGGTTTAGGAATTATTTTCTCAATCGTTGGAACTTGGTTCGTTACTATTAAAGATGAAAAATCAAATGTTCAGAATGCATTGAACATGGGTAACTGGTCGTCAATGATCTTAACGGTTATCGCTTCTTATTTTGTTGTGAATTGGATGTTACCTGAGGGCGATATTTTCTTACGCGATACCAGCTTTACTAAAAATGGAGTCTTCATGGCAATAATAGTTGGTACTGTTGTTGGTGCTATCATGAGTATCGTTACAGAATATTATACAGCAATGGGTAAAAAACCTGTTCTTTCTATCATTCAACAATCTTCTACGGGTCACGCTACAAATATCATTGGTGGGTTATCAGTTGGTATGAAATCAACTGTTATTCCAATTTTAACCTTAGCAGGCGGTATCATGGGCTCTTATTATTTTGCAGGATTATATGGTGTGGCAATCGCTGCAGCAGGTATGATGGCAACAACAGCTATGCAATTAGCAATCGATGCTTTCGGTCCGATTGCAGATAACGCGGGTGGTATTGCTGAGATGAGTCAATTACCTCCTGAAGTCCGTGAGCGTACCGATAATTTAGATGCAGTAGGTAATACAACAGCGGCAACCGGAAAAGGTTTTGCTATCGCTTCTGCAGCTTTAACATCATTAGCGTTATTCGCCGCATTCGTGGGTATTGCAGGAATTAACGCGATTGATATTTACAAAGCGCCTGTATTAGCAGGTTTATTTGTTGGTGGAATGATTCCATTTATTTTCTCTGCATTATGTATTCAGGCGGTGGGTAAAGCTGCAATGGACATGGTACAAGAGGTTCGTCGTCAGTTCCGCGAAATTCCGGGCATCATGGAATACAAAGCAAAACCTGAATACGAAAAATGTGTTGCTATTTCTACAAAAGCTTCTATCCGCGAAATGATGTTGCCTGGTGCAATTGCATTAGTAACTCCTGTTTTAGTTGGATTTATTTTTGGTCCTGAAGTATTAGGAGGTTTATTAGCCGGGGTAACTGTATCTGGTGTGTTAATGGGAATTTTCCAGTCTAACGCAGGTGGTGCATGGGATAACGCTAAAAAATCTTTTGAGAAAGGTGTTTTAATTAATGGTGAGATGTTCTACAAAAAATCGGAGCCGCATAAAGCATCAGTAACTGGTGACACAGTTGGTGATCCGTTTAAAGATACTTCCGGTCCTTCCATGAATATTTTAATTAAATTAATGAGTATCGTTTCATTAGTTATTGCTCCATATATCAATGGTATTGGTAGCGGAAGCTCTGACGAGTGTTGTTCTAAAGGTATGATGACTGAAGAAGTTATAAAATGTAACATTAACGGTAAGGAATATACTTGCACCAGCAAAGAACAATGCGATAGCATCATTAATTCGTTTATGAAGGATGTGGCTGAAGTGAAAGGGAATTTTAAAGTTGATGGCGCTCACAGTTCAGTTGTATTTGCTACCAAGCATATTGTAACTTATACACGCGGTTCTATTAATATCGACAGTGGTTATGTAAATCTTGATGATACAATTGGTCCGAAAATATCTATTGTATTAAATATGACTAGTCTGAATACTCAGAACAAGATGCGTGATGAGCATTTAAGTAATGCTGATTTCTTTGATGTTGCTAAATTTAAAACAGCTGTTTTCGAAGCTACAACAATTGAAAAAAATACTGAGTCCGGTAAATATGCTTACACAGCTAAAGGAAAATTAACTTTGCATGGCGTAACAAAGGATGTAGATTTAAAATTCAATTACCTTGGAATATCTAACCAAAACTGGGATGGTAAAAAAGTAGACGTAGCAGGTTTCGAAGGCGAAGCTAAAATCAATACTCATGATTTCGAAATGGGCGATAAGAACGATGAAGGAAGTGATGTAAGCATTGAGTTTACCTTAGAAGCCGCACAGAATAAGAATTAATCAATTAAGAAATACTATTAAAGCCCCGTATTACGGGGCTTTTTTGTTTCTGGGCATTTGCGTACATTTATTAGGTGATTAGTTTCAAAAAAATAATTTTCTCTATTCTCGTTTTATGCTTTCAGTTTTCCTTTTCTCAGGTGGCTCAAAAGTCCTTATACCTTCAGTTTAATGCCAGAAACTTAGATTCAGTAACTAAATACACAAAACTTTCTGAGCTTATTTCTGAATCAAGAACTGCGATAGATAAATACCATTGCAAATTAGCAGAAGCTGAAATATTAAACTCTGATAGCAAAACTAAAGGCGCAATTAATGCTTATTACGAAGCCATTAAATTAAGCGAAGAATTAAAACAGGATAGTTTAAAAGGTATGGCTTTCTCGCGATTAGGGTATATGTATTTAATGCGTGAGAATTTGACCAAAAGCCTTTACAGTACAAACGAAGCCCTGAAGTTTTTACCTGAAAACGAAACCGACACTAACTTTGTTAGCCTTAATTTAAGAAAAGCTTTGGTTTATTCTTATTTAGGTCAGATTACTGAGGAAAAAAATGCAATGCGTTGGATTTTAAGGGTGGCTACGATTCAACCCAGCAAAATTCTGGAAAGCAACATTTATAACACGGCAGGAAACTGTTTTCTGGATTTGAATCTACCGGATTCCGCCATTTATTATTTCAAAAAAAGCGTGGAAATACGGGAACGGATAAAAAACCTGCCATGGATTGGTCAATCTTACAACAACATTGGTACTGCCTATTTCGACAAAAGAGATTATCAATCGGCATTAAAATATTATCAGCAGGGACTTGTTTGGCGAATTAAGGGAAAATCAGCTTTCAACGGAATAATAGAATCGTATACCAATATAGGAAAGACCTACTTCAAGCTTCAAAATATTTCATTAGCGAACGCCTACCTCACAAAATCTTTTTTAATGGCTGATAGTATCGGAAATCCTACATTGATGCAGAGGCCCGCATTGGTCTTAAAAGAATTATACATAGTAAAGGGTGATTACAAAAAAGCTATCCAATATCAGGATATTTACTATGCCGTTAACGACAGCCTTTACAATAATAAGAAAAAAGATGAATTAGCTAATCTCACTTTGGATTATGAAACGGATCAAAAACTAAAGCAGGACAGTTTAAAAATAATTCAGGGCGAAACAGCGATGAAATTTGAAATAGAAAAAAGAGAGGCGATTTCGCAACGCACAACAATAATTATCAGCCTGCTTGCACTTTTCCTGAGCGTGGTTGCTTTTTTCGCTTATACTTTTTTCAAAAGCAATAAACAAAAACAAAAGCAAAACGAATTGATTACACATCAACACTATCTGTTACAGCAAAAACAAACGGAGATTAACGATAGTATAAATTATGCTAAGAATATTCAGAACGCACTGCTTCCTTCCCGGGAGGTGTTTCAGGAATCCTTTAGTGAATATTTTGTTTTCTTTCAGCCGAAGGATGTCGTAAGTGGTGATTTTTATTGGGCTACCGAATTGAAGGATGCAAAAAACGATCTGTTCATATACATTACGGCGGATTGTACCGGTCATGGTGTTCCTGGCGCTTTCATGAGTTTGATTTCGATTTCATTTCTTAATGAAATCGTAAACGAAGAAAGAGTTA
>JAHEYE010000301.1 GCA_023251695.1 Sphingobacteriaceae bacterium
CGGGATATCCTAAAAATCCGAGGCCACGGTTTACATAGAGGTATTGGTTATCCTGCTTGTATAAACCAGCCCATTGTTTGTAAAAATATTGTACCGGACTCCATTTAAAACCAGGAATCTCAATTCCGAATTGCATACCGTGGGTATGTCCGCTGAGCGTTAGGTCAACATCAGGATATTCTGTGCGTACTTGTTTATCCCAATGTGAAGGATCGTGACTCATTAATATTTTAAATTTATAATCTTCAGTTCCTTTATGGGCCAAGTCCATTTTTCCGTACTTATGAAAATAATTTCCTCCGCCCCAATTCTCAATTCCTAATAAAGCAATTTTCTCTCCGTCTTTTTCAATAGCAACATGTTCGTTCAATAACAATTTCCACCCCGCATCAGCCTGAACTTTTTTAAGGGCATTAAGATTTTCTACCTTTGCGGTTTGACTTTCCCACAGAAAATAATCACCGTAATCGTGATTTCCTAAAACTGAAAATACGCCATGTGGTGCTTTTAATTTTTTATACTCATCAATAAAATCATTGGTTTCGCCGGCAACATTATTTACAAGATCGCCGGTAAACAAAATTAAATCAGCTTTTTGCTGCATTATAATTTCGAATGCTTTTTTAACAGGATCAGTACTTAAAAATGACCCTGTATGCATGTCTGATATTTGTACAATTTTAAAACCGTTAAAGGCATCCGGTAAATTAGGTGAATTAATTTTTACATTATGTACACGGTATTTGTAAGCACCACGGAGCATGCCGTAAATGAAGGAAGCAGCAGGTATTACCGTAAAAGTAATGGCAAGCTGACTAATGAATTTTATTCTTGAAATTCCGTTGCCGGCAAGGTCAGCTGCTGTTCCAAAATTAAACAGCTTCTTTAATATCCATCTGAAAATACGGATGACATCATCCACAATAAGAAAACTGCAACCTAATAATTTGCATACTACCATTACAAGAAACATGGAAGAGATAAATCTGAAGAAACCGTTCCAATTCGGAGGAGGATAGAAAAAGCCAACAATCCCCATTAATAAATTAATACCAAATAAAATGTAGGCAGTGTAAACAATCACGTTACGGTTACGCTGAGAAAAATCACGGGCAAAGGTTTTTACCCCTTGCAAAAAATAAATTTCAATAACTACTATTAAAGTAAAAAAGAATAAGTAACGCCAAATCATGTGGACAAAATTACCTAATCCTTATTACAAAACGCTGTTTTTATGATTTTTTACATGAGCGGTGATTAATAAAAAAGCCCCGACGAAATGCCGGGGCTTAATATAGAACTTAATCGTTAGACTAAAAATGGAAATTTAAACGTAAAGTACCTGATGGAGCTAAGTTATAAGTAGCAGAGTTAGTAGCGTTACGATCAGTATCAAGAATCATAGTCATACCACGTTTTGCGGTAACAGTGATTTCTTGTTTTGTTTCGTTACCTGCTGCATCTAAACCTTCAGCTTCGTAAACAGTTTTTGATTTCATGTTCATTGCTAAACCAATACCCCAACCAAACTCACCGCCGATTGATATTTTTGGCATAACGAAGTATTCAGCACCAATAAATGCACGGATACCTAAACCAAACTGTCCACCCGGTTTTTCAGAAAGCTTACGCCAAGATGCTGCACCGGTAATATTAGTGATACCAGAACCTAAGTTAGAAGCTGTAAAAGTAGCCGGCGCCTGAGTACTCCAATCTGTAGAGTAGGAAGCGTTGTTTGGATCAACATCCGGGTCTACTGTACCTAATGCGTTCTGCTGAACGGTATTATTAGCATATTTGAATTTCATCTTGCTAGAAGAATACCAAACAAACACATCAGCACCATAGAATCCTTGTAAACGGGTTTTGCCTTTACGCATTTCTTTACCTACACCGATACCGATGAAAGTACTTGAAGAAGAAGCTTTGTCTTCAACTGTAGTCGCCTTAGTAGGGAAGTTAACTGCAGCGGAAGTTGAAGCAACCGGTTGTAATACATCGTGTTTGAAAGATTGGTTTCTCATTCCCAATCTGAAGGTTACGCGATACGCGTTTTGTGCATCGATAAATTTCTTAGCAACAATGGTATTATTTGCACCATAGTTATTCCAACTTGGAGCAGTGTTCGAACCATTACCGCCAATAAAGTTACCGGCATAGTTTAAAAAAGGAACGGCGTCAACACCAATGGCCCAATCTTCGGCCTCCGGTAGAATCGGCTCACCCTTTTTCGAGGTTAAGTCTTGAGCAAAAGCACCGGTTACACCAAATGCTAAAGCCAATAGAGCGATTGATTTTTTCATAGATTTAATTGTTTTGTTTAGTTTTTATGTTTAGCAAATTTACCTTGTTTTAGCACTCCAATAATAATGTGAATATCAGTTTATAAACACTATTTTGTTAAATCGCTTTAAACTAAAGGGTTAGACCTTGTTCTGTAACATAGGTACAAATTTGAACTTCCCAATGACTTGTTTTTCAAATGATTGCTCAGATTTTTTTTTCAACACGTTCATTTCTTGCTGTTCACCTTCACCAATAGGAATAACAAGGATTCCTCCAACGTTTAGCTGAATAAGTAAATCATTGGGGATGTAAGGAGCTCCTGCGGTGACAATAATTTTATCGAAAGGTGCATGTTTGGGTAGACCTTTATACCCATCGCCATAAAAAAAACGAATGGATTTATAGCCTAGGAAAGGGAGAAATAATTTTGTTTTATCATACAAACTTTTCTGCCGTTCAATAGTAAATACTTTACAACCCATTTCGCTGAGTACTGCGGTTTGGTAACCACAGCCTGTTCCGATTTCAAGAACTTTATCTCCGACTTTTAATTCGAGTTTCTCCGTTTGAAAAGCGACTGTAAATGGATGAGAAATAGTTTGTCCGGCGCCAATAGGCAATGCCTTATCGGAATAGGCATGTTCAAGCATAGCCGGCCTTGCGGTTGATTGATCGAAAAATAAATGCCGGGGAATTGTCTCGATTGCTTTTAAAACATCTGCATTAATTATTCCCTTCACACGCAACTGTTCAACCAGCCGTTTCCGCTTTCCTTTGAAAAGATATTCATCCTCTTTGCTGACTTTGTAAAACACGATTTCCCTAAGTAAACCACCAAAATTATAGTGTTAACCAGCATACTATTAAAAAATAAATTTTTCTTGCTAACAATTGATTTTTTAAATGTTTTAGCTAAACTTTCATTGATTCTGTTATTTAACTGATAATCAATTATTTAATTATTATAAATGGAGAGATGTTCCCGCTTTTTTGGCTTCCGTTGCCCTAACCCTTCACCTTGAGTTTTCAACACAACTTATTTTACCAACACATGCAATAAAACAAGAGTGGCCGGCGTTTCATTTATAGTATAACCAGGCCCGAGGCCGGTTGTTGCAATTGAGGATGAAATGTAGTTTTGAATTCAAGGCAGATTTTTGACGAAAAAATACTACATCAGATTAAGAAATAGCTTCCGAAAAATTAAAAACAACCGTACTTTTGCGCCTTAAAAAAATTAATGAGGCTATTTGCAATATTTTTACTTTTTCTCTTTATCGGTTGTAACAAAGAAAAACAAAAAGCCCCAGAGGCGTTTTTCATTAAACCGGGAAGCATAAACCTTGCCGTAACCTCTACCTTACAAGGAACCTCCAGCAGCAAAATCACAGATATCTGGTACTATGTGAATGGAAAATTTAAAGGGGCTTTTCCGGCAGGAAACCTGATGCCGATTCCTTCAACCGGACCAACCGAATTAGCTTTTTTCCCCGGGATAAAAAATAACGGGATATCAGCTACACGTGGCCCATACGAATTTTACAATGCTATCTTCATCGATACTTCAGTTAGTCCGGGCACAATTGTC
>JAHEYE010000071.1 GCA_023251695.1 Sphingobacteriaceae bacterium
CAACACAAGCGCCACAACCAATACAAGCCGCCGCATTAAACGCATCATCCGCATCAACTTTCGGAATTAAAATATTGTTTGCGTCTTTTGCATTTCCCGTATTTACAGAAACGAATCCACCGGCCGACATAATCCTGTCGAACGAAGAACGGTCAACCGCCAAATCTTTTATCACCGGGAATGCAGCACTCCTCCAAGGCTCAACAACAATTGTATCACCGTCTTTAAAACTGCGCATGTGCAACTGACAAGTTGTAACACCTTGTTTCGGTCCGTGTGGGCGGCCATTGATATACATTGAACACATACCACAAATTCCTTCACGGCAATCGTGGTCAAATGCAATTGGCTCTTTGCCTTCGTTAATGAGTTGTTCATTCACAACATCAAACATTTCTAAGAAAGACATATCAGGAGAAATACCTTTTGCGTTGTAAGTTTCAAATCTACCTTTGGTATCTTTGTTTTTTTGCTTCCACACTTTAAGGGTGAGGTTCATATTTCCGGTCATAGTGGTTAGAGTTTAGTGGCTAGAGTTTAGTGAAACTGCAGCCAAGTTATTTTCTTTTATTTAAAGCGTTTTTTAAACCGTTTAGCATTTTTTGTAACTTCAGCAACAATAGGTCTAATTTTTTCTAAATCTTGTGCTGAAATAAAATTAAGCCTGTTTGCCAATATGCAACCTGATAAAACTTCTGTCGCACTTCCATCTGCAATCGTAAGTTGGTTAATAAATGTTTGTGTACTTTTAACAGAGCCTTCAGAAATATTCAGCGATACAGAATTAGAAGCCCTTCTGACCTGAGCAGTTAAACCAAAAATCTCTTCCTTTGGAAATTTGGCGGTCAATTTATAAATTTCGACAGAAAGATCAATGGCTTTTTGCCAAACGATAAGATCTTCAAACGAATTTATTTTTGCCATACATTCTTTAATTATTAATCATTCACTAACCACTCAACTCTAGTCACTAACCACTGTTATGCGTAATTCCTTTGCGCAAGCTTAATGTTTTCAAATTTCAGCTCTTCTTTGTGTAACTCAAAACTACTATCTCCTTTATATTCCCAAGCTGCTACGTATGCGAAATTATCGTCATCACGTAAAGCTTCACCATCTTTAGTTTGGTATTCTTCACGGAAGTGACCGCCACAACTTTCGTTACGGTTTAAAGCATCTTTACACATTAACTCTCCTAATTCAATAAAATCAGCAACACGGTGTGCTTTTTCTAATTCAGGATTAAACTCATTGGCTTCGCCCGGTACGCGAACGTCTTTCCAGAATTCCGCTTTCAGTTGTTGAATTTCTGTAATCGCAGAAGTTAATCCTTCTTTGTTACGGGCCATTCCGCATTTGTCCCACATAATTTTTCCTAACCGTTTGTGGAAACTATCAACGGACTTAGTTCCTTTAATTGAAAATAATTTGTTGATGCGCTCCTGAACTTCAGCTTCTGCTTTTACAAATGCTTCGTTATCGGTTGGTATCGCTTTTGTCCGGATCTCCTCCGATAAATATTCACCAATTGTATAAGGGATTACAAAATAACCATCTGCTAATCCTTGCATTAATGCTGAAGCACCTAAACGGTTTGCGCCGTGATCAGAGAAGTTTGCTTCGCCTAAAGCGTATAAGCCCTCAACAGTAGTTTGCAAATGATAATCTACCCAAAGTCCACCCATTGTATAATGAACTGCAGGATAAATACGCATTGGTTGTTCGTATGGATCTTCGCCTGTAATTTGTTTGTACATATCAAACAGGTTACCATATTTTTCTTTCACAACATCTTTACCCATTTTAGTAATTTCTTCTTTGCTTGGGTTGTGTAATCCTTTTTTGTTGGCTTCAATTTTTCCGTAACGTTCAGTATTAGCAGCGAAATCTAAATACACTGCCATTTTACTTGTGCCAACACCATAACCAGCATCGCAACGTTCTTTTGCTGCACGCGATGCTACGTCGCGCGGAACTAAATTTCCGAATGCAGGATATCTTCTTTCTAAATAATAATCTCTTTCCTCTTCAGGAATATCAATTGGCTTGCGGTTGTCATCTTTTTGTTTCGGAACCCAGATTCTTCCATCGTTACGTAAGGACTCACTCATCAAAGTTAATTTTGATTGATGATCTCCGGAAACAGGAATACAAGTCGGGTGGATTTGAGTGTAACAAGGATTTCCGAAGAACGCTCCTTTTTTATGTGCTTTCCATGCGGCAGTTACATTACTGCCCATTGCGTTAGTTGATAAATAGAACACGTTACCATAACCACCTGTGCATAATAGAACAGCGTGACCAAAATGTTTTTCTAATTTTCCTGAAATTAAATCACGCGCAATAATACCGCGGCATTTGCCATCGATATTTACGATGTCCATCATTTCATGACGCGCTAATAAAGTTACAGCGCCCATTCCAACTTGTCTTTGTAATGCAGAGTATGCGCCTAATAATAATTGTTGTCCGGTTTGTCCGGCTGCATAAAATGTACGTTGTACTTGCGTACCACCGAAAGAGCGGTTACTTAAAGTTCCGCCGTATTCACGCGCAAAAGGAACGCCCTGTGCAACACATTGGTCAATAATATTTCCTGATACTTCGGCAAGGCGGTGTACGTTAGCTTCGCGTGCGCGGTAATCGCCGCCCTTAATGGTATCGTAAAATAAACGGTAAACACTGTCGCCATCATTCTGATAATTTTTTGCAGCGTTAACTCCACCTTGTGCGGCTATACTATGTGCACGACGAGGAGAATCCTGAAAGCAAAGTACTTTTACTTTGTAACCCATTTCCGCTAGAGTAGCAGCAGCTGAGGCGCCTGCTAAGCCTGAACCAACAACGATTACTTCTAAGCTACGTTTGTTAGCGGGATTTACTAAGTGAACAGTAGAGCGGTATTTTGTCCATTTGTTCTCTAAGATCCCGTCAGGAATTTTTGCGTTTAATTTTGGTGATGAAGCCATAATATTATTTACAATTTTTTAATTTAAGATTGACGATTTTATTGAATCCAGCCCATGAATATTGCAATCGGCATTGACGCAAAGATTAACGGTACTATAATTGAAAAAAGTACGCCGCACATTTTTATACAAGGCGTGTATTTACTGTGATTTAATCCTAAAGTTTGGAATGCCGATTGAAAACCATGTAACAAGTGATAGGCTAATGATACCATTCCTAAACAATAAACAATCACCACCCATAATTCAGTAAAAACAAATTTCATGCGATCGAACATAGTAATCTGGTCGCCTTCAATGTGCTCACGCGTATGAGCAAGATTATCCGTGAACCGACTTTGTATCCAAAAATGCGATAAGTGAATAATTAAAAACATTAGAATTAAAGTTCCTAAAAGCCCCATCCACCGACTGTACCATTTTGAATTGGCATTACCATTTGTTACACCATAAGCTACAGGTCGCGCCTTGCGGTTTTCAAGAGTAAGAATGAGTGCTTGAAAAATATGTAGAAGAATCCCGGCGAACAGGACGATCTCCATAGCACGGATAATCCAATTGGTACCCATAAATTCGCAGCCGAGATCGAATGTTTCGCCGCCATCATTAAAAAAAATGAGGGAGTTTACAAAGCAATGCACCACTAAAAATGATATTAAAAAAAGGCCCGTTACGCCCATTAAAAACTTTTTGCCGATTGATGATTTTAGAAATCCGCTTTTACTCATAAGCTTAAAATTTGTGTAAGAAATTATCCATGCAAATGTATAATTGCAAATGATTTTTACCAATAAAAAGCACATTCCTTTATCACTAAAAATGTAACATTAGGCTAAAAAACCTTGAAAATTAGGTAAAAAGCTTATTTGGAAGGGGTCTAAAGAAAAAATCAGAAGGAGTATTGTAAGCGAATACCTGAATTTATAATGGTTGAATTGGTTCCGTATCCGAAATTAAATAAGTGGTTTTCTTTTTTATTGTATCTTATGTTATCAGGACTGATATTATAGAAAAACACATCATTGGTTAAGCCAATTGCGATTTTTTCTGATAAATTATAAAGCACACCATTTTGTAAGCTTAAGTTAAGGTAAACCTGTTCTGATCCAAAATCTCCGGGGTCTTCAGATGAATAATAATACGACTTAAAATCATCTGTATATTTTGATATAGTTTTTCCATAACAAAATAAATCTGTGTTTAAATAAAGGCTTGTAAAATACGACCATCGGTTAAAACTCATAGTTATTTTGGGGCCAAAACACAGGTTAATCACCCTATAATAATAATAAATTTGTCGCGAAAAATAATAGTCGGGGACTCCACTATAGTAAACATATTTCGTTTCTGTTAATATTGATTCTTTTTGTTCTCGGTAACCGAAAATAAATGGAAGAGAAAGAGAAAAATGTTTTTTCTGAACAATTTGTGGTTCAATACCAATTTTTGAATAAAATGAGGTAGTAGTTGAACGTTTAATTTTAGAATCCGAATAACCAATTTCCTCTGCCGGACCTGCACCTGTTGCGCATAAAAAGTAGTTGTATAATTTGGCGTTAACGTTTTCCTTTGGATAAAACGATTGGCGTGTAGAAGTTCCGCCTTCAACAAAAACAATCGTTTTATTCTGCGAAAGCAAAACAAATGGCAGAGTTAAAATTATCAATAAAAAACGTCTCATTTTGTCTTATAAAAATAAATCAGAAAGATTGTTGAAATCTGATCCCTGCCGTAAAAAGTGTAGTTTTTGAATTAATACCCGAGCCAAAGTCGCTGGTATATTCGTTAACTCTGGAGGGCATTAAAGTTTTTGAACGGAAAAAATATTCGGCAGTAATACCGATGAATGACTTTTCACCGAGTTTATAGAATAATCCTGTTTGTAAATTTAAAGAAGCGTCTATTTTCCTTATAGCCTGAGCATAATAATAGCTATACACACCTGTTTCATCAGTGCTTTTTACTTTGTCTTCTGAACATATAAGTAAAGAATTACTGAAGTTGATGCTATTCTGGACACTAATTTTTTCACCATATTTCAGAATCTGCTTAATGCCGATAGATATTCTTCCTGTATGATTTGTGCGGGTAATACTTTGATGACCATAAAAGCCGCCAACGCATCCGGCCCATCCGCCATCCATTTCCAGATTTTGATTTAAATTAAAATAGGAAAATGAAACGGGAAAAGAAATTTTAGAACGATTGCACATGGAGAAAGTTTTTTCTAAACCTGCTCTCACATAATAAGAAGGAAGGGATTTGATAGTTCCACTCCATTCGTATCTAGTTGTAGATGTCCGATTGTCCTTAACATGAAAATTCTGGGTGAATGGAGCAGTGATACACGTTCCACCTTCAATAAAATAATAGCGGCTGCTTTGCGCCTGAATTCCTATTGGAATCAATATTGAAAAAAGCAATACTCTGAAAACCCTCATTTTATCTCTCTGTTTCTTTAATAAAAATAGCTAAAAAAGCCGCAGATTGCAATTATTCAGACCAAAAACAGATGTTTGTAGACCAAATCCTTTCAAATTATGACCTTTTTTGGTACTTTTATTCCCCCTTTTAGCCCTCTATGCTCAATAAAGAAGTATTACTTGAAGTAAAGAATCTTATCACTGACTTTAAAACAGAAGATGAATACATCCGTGCTGTTAATGATATCAGTTTTACTTTAAATAAGGGAGAAACCATTGGTATAGTTGGGGAAAGCGGTTCGGGTAAATCGGTTACGGCTTTATCCATTATGCAATTAATTCCAAACCCTCCCGGAAGAATTAGCGGCGGACAAATCATTTATCACACCAAAGATCACCGCACATTGGATTTAACCAAAGTAAGCGGAAAAGAAATGCGGGGTTTACGTGGTAACGAAATCGGAATGATTTTTCAGGAGCCAATGACTTCGTTGAATCCTGTAATAAAATGTGGCGACCAGGTGATGGAAGCTATTATGATTCACAACAAAGTTACTACACGTCAGGCACGTTTGCGTACGCTCGAATTATTTTCGCAGGTGCAATTACCAACTCCTGAATTGATGTTGGACAGATATCCGCATCAGTTATCAGGTGGACAAAAACAAAGGGTGATGATTGCAATGGCGATTAGTTGTAACCCCGGCGTGTTAATTGCCGATGAGCCTACAACTGCTCTTGATGTGACCGTTCAAAAAACAATCCTGGACGTTATGCTTTCGCTCCAGCGTAAACACAACATGGGAATATTATTTATCACGCACGATTTGGGCGTTATTGCTGAATTGGCTGATAAAGTAGTGGTGATGTACAAAGGAAAAATTGTTGAACAAGGCCTAGTACTCGATATTTTTAAAAACCCAAAACATCCCTATACAAAAAGTTTATTGGCTTGCCGTCCTCCATTAGATTTGCGTTTAAAACGCTTACCTGTGGTGAGTGATTTTATGAAACAGAATGATAATGGGGATATTGTTGAAATTCCCAAAACAGTTTCAGAAGCGATTGGCAGCGTAAGCATAACAATGTCCGAACGGGAAAACGCGCATAAAGAATTGTATGGCGGAAATAAAATCCTCGAACTTCAGAATGTAAAAACATGGTTCCCTGCTGAAAAAAGTTTTTTTGGCAGAGTGAAATCTTATACAAAAGCTGTTGATGATGTTACGTTTGATGTTTACGAAGGCGAAACATTGGGCTTAGTGGGTGAGAGCGGCTGCGGCAAAACAACGCTGGGCCGTACAATACTGAAATTAGTGGAAGCAGAAGGCGGAAAAATTTATTTTAAGCAACAGGAAATCCTCAATATTTCAGAAGACTCTTTCAGACCTTTGCGCCGTAACATGCAAATTATTTTTCAGGACCCTTACTCGTCCTTAAATCCGCGCATTACTGTTGGCGAAGCTATAAAAGAACCCATGACGTTCCATAATATTTTAAGCAATGCTAAGGAGCGCAAAGAAAAAGTATTTGATTTGCTCAGGAAAGTGGGGTTGGAAGAAAAATTTTTTGGTCGTTATCCGCATGAGTTTAGCGGTGGTCAACGGCAACGTGTTTGTATAGCGCGGGCTTTAGCCGTGAATCCTCAGTTTTTAATTTGTGATGAAAGTGTGAGTGCGCTCGATGTGAGTGTACAGGCACAAGTGCTTAATTTATTGAATGAATTAAAGAAGGAATTTAAATTCACTTATATTTTTATTTCGCATGATTTAAGTGTTGTGAAATTCATGAGCGACCGCATGGTAGTGATGAATAAAGGGAAGATAGAAGAAATTGGCGATGCCGATGATATTTACAACAGCCCTAAAACAGAATATACACAAAACCTTATCAATTCGGTTCCTAAGGGCCGCCTCGAAGACATCCAATCGAGTATCGAAAAAAAGACTTCATTGCTTGTTAATTCCTGAAAACCGGAATAGATGAAATACAGGCTAATTGTAATATTGTTTTTTGCAACCTGTTTTTCTTTTTCGCAGAATTTTTCAGTTGTTAAATTAATCACATTAATAAGTAAAGCCGATACGGTTTATTTTACCGCTGATAACTCCGGCTGTTTTCATGCTTATGTTTTGGAAGTTAAAATGTGTAAGCAAAAATCGGGCGACCGTAAATTGATTATGAAAACTGATACTGGTTTAGTCGAGAAAAAATTGTCGGCTAAAAATTATTCAGCCTTTATAAAAAACTATCAAAAATCGGTTAATCATTTTAGCAAGATTAGCAAACAGAACTGTACGAGTATTACCGCGTTTGAATTAATGAATAAAAACACAAATGGCAGCTTTAATAGTTCGCGGTTTAAAAACACAAGTTGTGAGGCGGAATTTAATCCCGAAATGTTTTTGGGGCAATTGCTTAGAAAATAATGTTTGATTTTTTAAAACAATTAACCGATCCTGAGAGCATCATTAAATATGGTGGGCTTGCTTTATTGTTATTTGTAATTTTTGCGGAGACAGGCTTATTTGTTGGATTTTTTTTACCGGGAGATAATTTGATTTTTATAGCGGGATTACTTTGTGCCACTAAGCCGGATTTACTGAATGTTTCTTTTCCATTGCTTTTAATATTGATGATGCTGGCGGCCATCACAGGAAATATGTTTGGGTTTTGGTTCGGGAAAAAAGCAGGCGAGGCTTTATATAACCGGAAAGACAGTTTCTTTTTCAGAAAAAGGCATTTAGAGCTTACTAAAGCTTTTTACGAAAAACACGGGGGGAAGACTTTAATACTGGGAAGATTTATACCTATCATCCGTACATTTGCCCCAATTTTTGCAGGTGTTACAGGAATCGGATTCAGAAAGTTTATGCTATACAATGTGATAGGCGCTGTAGCTTGGATTGGAGGGATTAGCAGCATTTCGTTTTACTTAGGGAAACATTTTCCTGAAGTAGAAAATCATTTGGGATTAATTTTTATTTCGCTTATTGTGCTAACGGCAATACCGCTCATTACTGCTTTTTTAAGAAGTAGAAAAAAACAATAATTTATTTTTTTCTTGATCCGGTAAAAATATATTCGCCTGCAAGTTTTCCGAAAAAATAGCGTTGGGCCTTACCGGTAATTTTATCACCATTTATTTTACCACTCCATTTTAAAGTGTGCTTCTTTAAATTATAACTTTCACTTGAAAACAATAGTGCTCCGCTTTTGGAGGTGCTGTCGGCAATAAAGGTGCAGGTTGACGGAGAAAAACCATTTTTTTTACTGAACTCTGCGCAGATAAGACCGGATTTAAAAATCAATTCATCAATAGGCATACTTTCAGCTCTTCCGTCACCGTTTTTTTCAATAACCTTTATGGTGAAATTCTGGTCAGCTAATTCCTGAGAAGAAATGCTACCGATAAAAAACAAGGAAAAAATAATATAACAAAAGATTTTTTTCATTTTCAAATTATCTCCGAACTCCGAACCCCAACTACTCAACAGTTACACTCTTCGCAAGGTTACGTGGCTGATCAACATTGCAACCGCGCATTACGGCAATGTGATACGATAAAAGTTGTAATGGTATAACAGAAATTAAGGGAACTAAAGCTTCATCGGTCTCCGGAATTTCCATTACGTAATCGGCCATTTCTTTTACTTCTTTATCACCCGCTGTTACAACCGCAATCACTTTTCCTTTCCTTGCTTTTACTTCCTGAATATTGCTCACTACCTTTTCATAGTTTGCGCCTTTGGTTGCAATAACAAACACCGGCATTTCTTCGTCAATTAAAGCAATTGGCCCGTGTTTCATTTCTGCAGCGGGATATCCTTCAGCGTGTATATAAGAAATCTCTTTTAATTTTAATGCGCCTTCTAAAGCAACGGGAAAAGTAAATCCTCTTCCCAAATACAAAGCGTTTGTCGAGTCTTTATACTTGAAAGCAATCTCTTTAATTAAAATATTTAGTTTTAACGCCTCTTCAATTTTGTATGGCACCGCCTCCAGTTCATATAAAATCTGACGGAAACGGCTTTCAGACATGGTGCCCCGTAATTTCGCAACATGTAATGCCATTAGAGTAAGAACAGTTACCTGTGCAGTAAACGCTTTTGTTGAGGCCACTCCAATTTCCGGTCCGGCATGTGTATACGAACCGGCATGCGTGGCGCGTGCGATGGACGAACCAACTACATTACAAACGCCAACAATGGTTGCGCCTTTTGCTTTTGCCAATTCAATGGCCGCTAAAGTATCTGCTGTTTCTCCACTTTGAGAAATAGCAATGATGATGTCGTCTTCGTAAATAACAGGATTTCGGTAGCGGAACTCAGAGGCATATTCAACCTCAACAGGTATGCGTGCAAATTCTTCAAACAAATATTCACCAACCAAACCAGCGTGCCAGGATGTACCGCAAGCAATAAATACGATTCGTTTTGCTTTTTTAAATTTCGCTTCGTGGTCAACAATTCCTCCTAATCTTACTACACCTTTTTCTGCGTTTAATCTTCCACGCATACTGTCTTTCACAGAACGGGGTTGCTCATAAATTTCTTTGAGCATGAAGTGATCGTACCCGCCTTTTTCAATCGCCTCTAATTCTATCGTTAATTTCTGAACGTAAGGCGTGATCTCTTTCTCTTTTAAGTTACGGATTTTTAATTCTGACCCACGGCTAACAATGGCCACCTGTTCGTCTTCGAGATAAACTACGTTTTTTGTGAACTCAACAATTGGCGATGCATCGGAGGCAATAAAAAATTCGTCATCACCAATCCCAATTACCATCGGACTTCCTTTTTTGGCAGCCACCAAAGTATTAGGATCATTTCTGTCCATTACCACTATCGAATAAGCACCGATCACTTGTTTAAGCGCCGCTAAAACAGCGTGACCCAATTTCATTTTTTCGTGCTCTTTAATGTCTTCAATTAAATGAACAAGAACTTCTGTATCCGTTTGGGATAAAAATGTATGTCCGCGTTTTTTTAATCCTTCTTTAATGGCAGAGTAATTTTCAATAATACCATTATGAATTATTACTAAATCTTTGCTTTGCGAATAATGCGGATGGGAGTTCACATCATTAGGTTCGCCATGTGTAGCCCAGCGGGTATGACCAATACCAATGTTTCCGCTAATGTCGCCACCGGAAGTAAAAGCTTCCAGTTCGCTAACTTTACCTTTACGCTTAAACACATTAAGGTTTCCTTTTTTATTGATAACAGCAACACCTGCGCTATCGTAGCCGCGGTATTCGAGCCGGCGGAGGCCTTTAATTAAAATCGGGTAAACTTCCCTGTTTCCAATGTATCCTACAATTCCACACATAAAAGAGAAAAATTATTAGAGTAAATGTACAAAATTTTTAGCCAATCATTTTCAAAAAGCCGATTTCCTTTTCGTTTAAAAAACGCCATTTTCCACGGGGCAAATCCTTTTTGGTTAAACCTGAAAACACAACCCTGTCGAGCTTGATAACCTCGTAACCCAAATGCTCAAAAATACGGCGCACTATACGGTTGCGGCCACTGTGAATTTCAATGCCCAGTTCTTTTTTGTTACCGTTAATGTAAGATAATTCATCGGATTTAATAAAGCCGTCTTCCAATTCCACACCTTCCATTAACTGTTGAAAATCTTCGGTTCTTAAATTTTTATCAAGGAGTACCTGGTACACTTTGCGGATACCAAATTTCGGATGCATTAATTTTGTTGCTAATTCACCATCGTTAGTAAATAACAATAAACCTGTGGTGTTTCTGTCTAACCTTCCAACCGGATAAACGCGTTCTTTACAAGCACCCGCGATTAATTCCATTACCGTTCGGCGTTCCTGAGGGTCATCAGTGGTTGTAATATAATCTTTCGGCTTGTTCAGTATCAGATATATTTTTTTCTGGTGACGAAGAGTTTCGCCCCCATAGTTTATTTTGTCTTCGGGCCCTACTTTAAAACCCATTTCGGTAATTACTTTTCCGTTAACGCTTACTGCACCTGCTTTAATTAAATCGTCAGCTTCACGGCGCGAACAAATGCCGGCATTCGATAAATATTTGTTTAAACGGGTTAAGCCATCGGGATTCGGCAGGAAGTCGTCATCGTTTTTTGATTCATGTTTTTTACCATGCGGTTTAAACTTGCGGTGTTTTTTTACATCATGTTTGTCGTGATGCTTCTCGTGTTTATCATCATGCTTTTTAAAGAATGGTTTTTTATCTCCATATTCTTTATCCTCATGTTTACTCGGAACGCGATCATCATCATGTTTTTTATGAAAGGGTTTTTTATCGTGTTTATCATGATGTTTTTTTTCTCTGAAATCTGAATCGTGTTTTTTGAAGAATTTTTTTTCTCCTTTTTCATCATCGCGTTTCTTAAAAGGTTTGTCGTCTTTATCCCTATAACTTCTTTTCTCACCCTTCTCATAAGCTTTATCCTCACCAAATTTTTTGCGGAATGGTTTTTTATCGCGGTCAAATGGTTTTTTATCTCTGTCACCGTAACTTTTTTTCTCACCAAATCCTTTATCCTCACCAAATTTTTTGCGGAATGGCTTTTTATCCCCGCTGTAAGATTTATCCTTGTCGCGGAAACTTCTTTTTTCCCCGGCATCTTCACGTTTTTTAAAAGGGCGGTCAAATTTTTTGGAAAAACCTTCTTTTCTATCGCTATCCGCCCCTTTTTCTTTTTTATCGAAACGCGGTTTGCCCGATGAAAAAGAAGAACTTTTGCTTCCGTACGACTTTTTGGAGTCAGAACTTTTCCGGTCGGATTTAAAAGCTGGTTTTTTACCCGAAGAGCGGGATTTGTTAAAACGGTTATCGGATTTTGGCATTGGGCAAAGGTAGTTTACTTAGCGATAGGATAAAAGGCATCGGGTAAATGTTTTACGATGGTTTTGTTATTTTCTCTTAAAACACTAACGATATCAAAACGGGATTCAACATCCAGGTCTTTTTCCTCTAAGTAATAATTTGCAGCTTTTATAATAAGGCGCTGTTTTTTCAGGGTAACCCCATCTTCCGGATCGCCATGCTCTTCATTAAGCCTTGTTTTTACCTCTACAAACACCAGAATATCACCAATTTTGGCAATAATATCGATTTCAAGGTGCATAAAACGCCAATTTGCTTCCAAAATGGCATAGCCCTTTTCCCTAAGGAACTCGATGGCCAGTTTTTCGCCCCAATCACCTTTATTTTTATTATTGCTAATGCTTTTTTAGTTTAGAGAAAATTTATACTTTAGTAATCTGTAAAATTAAGAATATGTTTAAAACAAAAATCGCATTAGTTGGATTATTAGCGCCAGTTTTAATGAGCGCACAATCTTTTACCGGGTCAATCGAGTTTAAATACTTTACCGCAAAAGACACTACCATTAACATTTATAACGTTAAGGATAAAGCCGTAAAGCTTGATCAGTTTGGCAAAAAAACCGGCGCTGTGGAAGGCAGTTTCGTGTTCGACCTTACTGCTAATACCATTAAGTTTGTTAACCCAAAGCGTAAAGTATGGGGTGAGCATAAAAGCGATACGCCTCCTATTTTAAAAGGCGTTTGTGAATCGTCGAAAACCAAAAACACCAAAACTGTTCAGGGTGTGAAATGCAGCGAATACGTTGTAAAAAACACGGAAGAAAATACTGTAATTAGTTATTGGGTAGCCGGGGGCAAGTATGAATTTTTTGTGCCATTGGTTAAACTTTGGAACCGTAAGGACAAACAAAGCATTTACTTTAATAACATTAAAGATTTACCTGAAGGCGCTATGCCAATGTTATCGGAAGAAAAACAACTAAGTGATGGTAAATTGGTAACGCGTTTAGAAGTGACCAGAATTACTAAAGGCGGAATTGACGAAGCTAAATTATCTGTACCTTCTGACTACAAAAAATTCGAGCAATAAAAATTTGAATCGCGCTAAGCGCATAGTTATATTAATAGTGCTGGCCGTTTATTCAACGGCCGGTTCTGTTATGGGCCAGTGCGCCATGTGTAAACAGGCCGCATCGAGTAGCATGGCTAATGATCCAAACTCAATGG
>JAHEYE010000302.1 GCA_023251695.1 Sphingobacteriaceae bacterium
TATGCCGGTTGCATCTCATGGTTCCAAAATTGTTCGGCAAGCGTTTCTGCACATTATGTGTTGCGCAGCAGCGATGGACAAGTGACACAAATGGTTTTGGAAGCAAGTAAAGCCTGGCATGTTGGATCCGAAAATCCATATACAATAGGACTAGAACACGAAGGTTATAATAATAACGCATCATGGTACACAAACAACATGTATGTTTCATCTGCAGCTTTAGTGCGTGATATTTGTGCTGATAACGGAATTAATCCTTTACGTTGTTATTATGGTCCGGGTTGTTCAGGTTCTTCTTCTACCTGCGGTTTAGGAAGCTGTACAAAAATAAAAGGCCACCAAATGTTTCCGGGTCAATCGCATAGCGATCCCGGTCCGTTTTGGAATTGGGATTATTATTACAAACTCATTAATAATACTTACGCTGTTACTAATTACACTTCAACCACAGGAAATTTTTATGATAGCGGTGGGGCATCTGCAAATTACACCGATGATGAACGGAAAGTGTATATGTTTTCAAACGCAAGCGCATCCAACATCACTTTAAATTTTACAGCATTTGATCTCGAAAAAGATTGGGATCATTTATTTATTTATGATGGTGGAAATCTTTTTTCTCCGCTTATCGGAAAATATACAGGAACAGTTTCTCCCGGTCCGGTTACCTCAACAACAAATACATTAACCGTTGAGTTCAGGAGTGATTGTTCAACAACAAATCCGGGCTGGGCTGCAACTTATACCGCTGTTATTACAGCAACAACTGCAGCTGATATTATTCCTCCTACAACAGCTGTATCAACTCCCGGCGCATGGAAGACAGCAAGTTTTACTGCAACATTTACAGATGCAGATAATGTTGGGGGTTCAGGTTTAGAAAAAAGTTATTATCAGGTTTCCGATTTTGATGGTACTGAATGGCGCGCTAATTATACCAAGGGTTTTTTTGCCGATAATTTTGATAATGCGATTCATCCTGAGTGGACACAAAAAGTTGGGACATGGAACGTAACCGGTAATGCCTTAGTTCAATCGGATGAAGTTTCTGCCGCTGCAAACAACACAAATATTTATGCTAAGCTCACCGAAAATTTATCGAACCGTTATTTATATCACTTCCTTGCTAAATTTGAAGGCGCAGGCACCAATCGCCGCGCCGGTTTGCATTTTTTCTGCGACCAGCCCGACAGCAGCAACCGAAACAATTCTTATTTTGTATGGTTTAGATTAGATGACCAAAAATTACAGATTTATAAAACAGTATCAAATAATTTTGGCATTCCGGTTTACGACCAGCCCTTTGCTTTTACGGCCGGACAATGGTATGATGTAAAAGTAACTTTCGACCGTATAAGCGGAAAAATGAATGTGTATGTGAATAACGGGTTAGTAGCAACCTGGACAGATCCTTCGCCCTACTCTAACGGCGGTTATATCTCCTTCCGCAGCGGTAATAGTAAATTCAGTATCGATGAAATAAAAGTTTACCGTTCACGAAATTCAACTGCCAATGTTACAGTAGGAACAGGTAATGCTTTTGATATCCGTTATCAAAACCCAAACCCCATTACAAACAGTGCTAAAATAAAATCAATTTGTCAGGACTCAGCCGGAAATTTATCTCCGATTTATAATGTTGATTTAAATGTTGACTGGACTCCACCTACTAATTTAACTTTTGTGAACGATGGTAAAACAACTGACATCAGCATCAACTGTAATAATGATTCATTAAGCGCAAACTGGAGTGCTTCCTCTGATCCAAATTCTGCCCTTGCAAAATATTGGTACTCGGTTGGTACAAGTCCGGGCGCTACAAACATTTTAAACTGGACTAGTAATTGGGGCAGCACGATTGTTACTTCGAATACTTTGACATTAACGCAAAACACCATTTATTATTTTAATGTCCAGGCTGAAGATGGTGCCGGTTTATTAAGTAATATCATCAGCAGCAACGGACAAAAAGTGGACACAACTTGTGCTTTGGGTGTAAAAGAAGTAAATCTTGAAAGTCTGGTGGCAGTTTTCCCGAATCCATTTACAAATGATGTTACCATTAAACTAACGCAATATGTTACGGATGAAATAAAAATAAACTTAACAGATGTATTAGGAAGAGGCATTCTCAACGCTAAATTCGAAAACGGCTCCGTATCCAAAACCATTAACATGTCGCAATTAGCACAAGGCGTTTACTGGCTGACCATTGAAAGTGGTAAGAAAAGTTATTCTACAAAATTGGTTAAGGAATAAAATCATAATTACAGAAATAAAAAAAGACCGTCGAAACAGACGGTCTTTTTATTTATAGGATATTCAGTAATTAGTTCTTTACAATTTTGTAAGTATTGCTTTCGTTAGCAGTGTTAGTCACTTTCACGAAATAAACACCTTTGGTTTCAGGTAAAGAAACTGTGTTGGTTTGCAAATCAGTTTTGAAGCTTGATACTACCTGACCTAATACATTTGTAACTTCAATACTTAACTCAGCACGTGAATTTGACTGAAGTGTTACATTAGAATTAGTTGGGTTCGGGTAAATGCTTAAGCCGCTAAACAAAACATGATTTTTGATACCCGTAGGCGATGTATTTTCATAATAGATCACATCACCTGTTGAAATTCCGGAAATCATATCTAAATCACCATCATTGTTAATATCAGCAAAAGAATTACTTGCACCGTTGTTCGTGCCGATAGTAGTTAAACTGAAAGGCAAAGCCATAACTGCTGCGAAAGCCGGAGCTGCAGCTGTTCCGGTATTCTGGAAATAATCAAAACTCGGTCCGTTTGATGAAAACATATCTTTATCCCCATCACCATCCAAGTCAACAAAACATGTAGTAGAATAACCACCGGTTGTCATAGCTAAACCGAACGCGTTTTGCACTGAAGCAGCAAAAGCTGGAGCTGAAGCTGTACCTGTATTCTGGAAATAAAAGAAATTACCAGCGTAGTCTCCTGCCATGAAATCTTTGTCACCGTCGTTATCAAGGTCAACAAAAGAACCGGCTGAATAACCTGCGCCTAAAGCAACTAATCCGTCAGGATCAACTACTGCTGAAATAAAGTTTGGAGCGGCTGCAGTTCCACCGTTTTCAAAATAATAAAAACTTCCGTCTTTTGCGCCCGACATCATATCGTAATCGCCATCGTTATCATAATCAACAATAGCCACACAAGAGTACGGGCTACCTGTTGCAACCAATCCGAAAGGATTTGGTGTAGGCGCTCCGTATGCTGCGGCAGATGCTGTTCCGGTATTCTGATAATAAACAAAACCACCGGTTGACAAACCTACCATGATGTCTTTGTCGCCATCGTTATCAAGGTCAACAAAACTTGGAACGGTCCATGCGCCACCGTTCGATAATCCGAAAGGATTTGTTTGTTTAGGGCCGAATGTTTGTGCATTTGCGGCATTTGGTTGGAACAATACAAAACCGGCAGCTAATGCAAATGTTGCAGTGCTCAGTTTTAATTGTGTTTGCATACCTGTTAATAATTGAAATAAACGTGTGATACGTCTTTTCAAAATATCCTGCTTATAGGCATTTTTGCCCTGAGCAACGAGGTTCTGCAATTTTTTCCGGCTGCGGTTGTAAAACCGAACCAATTCATTGTAGTTTTTCTTCATTTTTGTTTTTGTTTTTTGGTTTGTAAATATAATAAAATTATGGGGTTAAATTATCGGTATTGGCCCAAAATGTTGAGCCCGGTATGCTTAAAGAATATTTGTGTAATGGGTTTGTGGTATTTAAAATATTAGGACGAATTGAGTCTTTCAGGATCTTAAGGGCATAAATCTCTTCAACACTGGCCTGATAGATCAGCTCGCCCACAATGGCTTTTG
>JAHEYE010000303.1 GCA_023251695.1 Sphingobacteriaceae bacterium
GGCGCTGCTGCCAGTTCAAATAATATGATTTATCAGGGAAGTAGTCATGGTGCTTTATTAAAAGGCGAAGTAAAAATCACAGGAGGTTTAGGGTTTATTAATAACGTAATTATTGATACGCATTTTGTTCAGCGTGGAAGAATAGGAAGATTGTTATACGCCTGTGCGAGTAACCCAATTAACTTGGGTATTGGATTAGGAGAGGATACCGGATTATTAATTACCAATGGGAATATTATGGAAGCCATTGGTTCCGGATTAATTATTTTAGTAGATGCCACCAAAATGGGCAAAACAAATTTAACCGACATTGATATGGGAGAACCCGTGTCAATGGAAAACTTGGTTGTGCATGTGATGTCGATACACGACCATTTCGATTTGAAAGCAAAGAAATTAATTATCGACCATTACAAACCTGCACCTAAAGCAAGTTAGTCTTTGTAAATTCCGATAGACAAGTCGCTGTCTGATTTTTATGAAGCTCGGTACATGCCGTCCGAATTAAAAGGAAGTTCAATATTTCCTTTCGTATCCAAAGCAATTAAGCCGCCTTCGCCGCCAATTTTTACTAATTTATCCATTACCACTTTTTCGCAGGCTTGCTTTAAGCTTAAACCTTTGTATTCCATTAAACAGGAAATATCATAGGCGACAACAGAGCGGATAAAAAATTCACCATGACCTGTACATGAAATAGCGCAAGTGTTATTGTTAGCGTAAGTTCCTGAACCAATAATTGGCGTGTCACCAACGCGACCGTGTTTTTTATTTGTCATACCACCTGTTGAAGTTCCTGCGGCTAAATTTCCTAATGTATCAAGAGCAACAGCGCCAACAGTACCGAATTTTTTCTCATCGTTATGATCCATCACAATGCTATCGGTTTCTTTTGCTTTTTTTAATTGTTCGAAGCGGGCTTCGGTAAAAAAGTAATCATCGGCAGCAAATACAATATTATTTTTTTTAGCAAACTCCTGCGCACCTAATCCCGACATAAATACATGTTCCGATTTTTCCATTATAGCGCGGGCGAGAGAAATTGGATTTTTAATATTTTGTACACCAGCCACTGCACCAGCCATTAAGTCTTTCCCTGTCATTATGCTGGCGTCCATTTCGTTTTTTCCATCGTTGGTAAATACAGCACCTTTACCGGCGTTAAATAAAGGATTGTCCTCCAAAGTACGAATGGCGGCTTCAACTGCGTTTAACGAACTGCCGCCTTTTTTTAAAATATTTTCTCCTGCAACAATAGCATCTTCTAATGCTTTTTTATAAGCAGTTTCTTTTTCGGGAGTCATCACAGAACGAAGAATTGTTCCTGCGCCACCATGTATTGCTATTGCGTATGTGTTCATTTGTTTAGATTGAATTATAAAGATAAACCATAAATAATGTAATATTAACTAAAAATTAATCCCTAGCGTAATCTTCAAACCAATATCACTATCATACAGTTCAGCATCTAAAACAGATTCGAAAACTGATATTTTAGCGTTTACTCCTCTTTTTTCTTTGCGCATGAATTGAATTCCCTGTTCTAAATAAAAGCCGCCTATAAAGTCGGTTGTAGTGCGCGACTCTAAATAATAATACCTTTGCCATCCTGATGCAGGGGTCCATCCATCAAAATAATAGAGATAACTGCGCGTCACTCTCTCGGTTCCAAACATAAGGGATGCATCTAAAGTGATGCCTAAATAATTATTGGTTCGGAAAAAGCCCGTTAGCCCCGCATTGAATAAATTGTATTGGACTGATGAAACGTCATAAGGCCATTGAAATCTTTTTGAAAAGAAAAAATAATTCCAGAATACAACAGGTCCAACGCCAATTTTAGGATGTTTTTTTAAGAAAAATAGAGCACCAACTCTGGCTCCGATCGTTTTTGTATACCAACTGAGACCTCCGTGTAACTGTAGCATTGATTTGTAATGTTCATGAACAATGGATGTTGAATTCAACCTTACAGAATCGCCTTTACCCGGTATTTTATTCAGAATCTCTATAGCAGAAACAGGCTTCGTGTTTGTCGGGTTTTCTTTCGGGGAGATTGCAAATTCATTAACCGCAGATAAAAGAACGCGTTTTAACCGGTTATCATGACTATAAGTTGCATCCGCTAATTTATCAGTGATTGTTTTGGAAACATGTGTAATAAAAAGCAGATTACCTGAGGATTCATATTTGTAAAAATCCAAATCAATATTCACAAAACCGGTATCTTCCTGATTTTTATGAATAAACTCATTTATGTAAAGTGTGTTTATCTTAACTAAATATGCCGGGGCTTTTTTATTCGTGTATGTTGATTGGAGAAAGTTTAGTACTGTTGTTGAAATATTTTTTTTGAAAGCAGCACAGTGCGGCAAATTCAATGTGCCGAGATAAACCTGTCCGATCACAAAACTTGTATCCGGTCTCGCATCAATAACTGTTGTAAAATAAAAGTCAGAATTTTTTATTTCTTTGTTTTTTTGGATCTTGATAGAATAACAATTTTGCGAGTAGGTACCATTTGATATCATACAGGCTAAAAGCAGAGACGCTTTTATGCTATTATGTATTAGCTTCCTGATCTTTTCCTAAATATTTCTCAATTGCAAAATGTCCGAGATAAATTAGTGGGATTAATGCCACTGCAACTAATAACTTAAAAGCATAACCCCAACTGGCATTCACAATAAAATCACCGAAGCTCCATTTGCCCGGGATTACAAATGCTATAAATTGTACCATAAATGTATCGATTATCTGACTAACTAAAGTGCTTCCTGTTGCACGCAACCAAATCATTTTTTTTCCTGTTACATTTCTTAATTTCCAAAAAATCCAAACATCAACTAACTGAGAAGTCAAGAACGCGCAAATGCTTCCTACAATAATCCATTGACTTTGTCCGAATACCGTTGCAAAAACGCCATCGCCGACAGGGGAGAAGCCTACTGCTTTTAAATTAATGGCAATGGTAATTAAAATGTAAGTGTAAATGATTAAACCAACTGTAATGAGTGTGAGTTTACGTACCCCGCTTCGGCCGTAGTATTCATTAATTAAATCAGTAAGGACAAAAACAAAAGGCCATAAAATAATACCAATACTTTGCGTGAAGATACCGAAGAACTGAACTAATTTTCCGCCGATGAGTTCGGCAACAATAGCATTGGTAACAAAAAAACCTGCGAGAATAATAAAGACTAAATCTTTCCGGTTTTTAAAATCCATAGCCACAGATTTCGCGGATTTACGCGGATTACTTCGTTAATATTAATCGTTTATACTTTAATGAATTCTCACCAAAATTAACAAGTAATCCAATTTGGCATTTTGATGCAGCCAGATAATTTATTATTTGTTTTGCGTGATTTTCTATAACGCCTTCCTGGGCTTTCACTTCTAAAATAATATTATTCTCAATAACAAAATCGGAATAATAATAATGGGGTAGAACGGTTCCCTTATAATTTATTTCGTATTTTTTTTCTCTTTCAAAGGAAATATTTCTGTTCTTAAATTCAATTTGTAAACCATCTTTATATACAATTTCAAGAAATCCTTTACCTAATTCATTATATACATCAAAACAAGCCCCTATAATTTCATAAGTTATTTTATTAAGTGGATTAGCCGACTTTAGTTCTGTTTCTGGGTCTTTAATCTCAATCCAACTATCTTCTAATTCGTAAATCATCTGTGTTAATCTGCGTAATCTGTGGCTTACTTTTTGTACACTACCAATTCGGCGCGACGGTTCATTTCGTTTTCTTCCTTACCGCAATCTTCACCTTTCAAGCAATTGTTTAACAGGTTGGTTGATCCTTTTCCTGCTGATTTAAGAATTTGTTTTGAAGATAAA
>JAHEYE010000072.1 GCA_023251695.1 Sphingobacteriaceae bacterium
ATAATTTTTCTGATTGTACTGATTCTGCCTAAATACCATTCGCGTGTGTAACCCCTGTTCATTTTATCTAAGACGTTACTATTACCGCTTTGTATCGGTAAGTGAATGTATTTACAAATGTTCTCGTACTTGGCCATGGTATGAAGAACTTCATCCGTCATATCCTTCGGATGCGAAGTTGAAAAACGCACGCGCAAATCCGGATGAATTAAAGCAACTTTCTCTAATAACCTTGCAAAGTTTGTTGCGGCTGCTTTTTGTTCTTCCGTTAAAATTTCTTTTTTTAGTCCGCCGCCGGAATATATATAAGAGTCTACGTTCTGTCCTAATAAAGTAACTTCCCTATATCCTGCATCAAATGCTTCGCGTGCTTCTTTAAATATACTCTCCGGATCGCGACTTCTTTCCCTTCCTCTTGTAAATGGAACCACACAAAAACTGCACATGTTATCGCAACCCCGCATGATACTTATAAATGCACTCACGCCATTCTTATCCAAACGCAATGGAGAAATATCCGCATACGTTTCTTCTTTGCTTAATATTACGTTAACCGCTTTTTGTCCGGTCTCGGCTATTTCAATTAAATTCGGTAAGTCGCGGTAAGCATCCGGACCAACAACCATATCCACTAATTTTTCCTGTTCTAAGAATTGTGCTTTTAATCTTTCAGCCATACAACCCAATACACCTATTAATGCATCCGGATTATTTTTCTTAACCTTTTTATAATCCTGCAAACGTTGACGCACTCTTGATTCTGCATTTTCGCGGATGGCGCAAGTGTTTACAAAAATTAAATCAGCTTCTTCAAAATTCTGTGTAGTGGTGTATCCTTTATCAATTAATATGGATGCAACAATTTCGCTATCGGCAAAATTCATCTGACAACCGTAACTTTCAAGAAACAATTTTTTCTTTCCCTCATTTTTTTGAGGTTTCATCAAAACTTCGCCTTGCTTGCTTTCGTCTATCTCTTTTTTGTCAAATTCCATTTTTTAGTGCTGAGAACCACAAATTTACGACATTCTTATGTCAATTTGACATATTAGCTTTAATTAACTAAAAATCAGGCTCTAATAAATGTATTTGGTTTATTCGGTTTTTTATTTTTTCCTTTGCACGAAATTTTTCACGTAAAAAACCACAAAAAAGCTGCTTTTTTATCAAAAAAAGGCCAAAAAATAAGGTTGTTTTACATTGGTACACACTATGGGTAAGAATCTAGTTATTGTTGAGTCACCGGCCAAGGCCAAAACCATTGAGGGTTTTTTAGGTAAGGATTATATTGTAAAATCGAGTTTCGGTCATATACGCGACCTTGTAAAAAAGGGCTATGGTGTAGATATTGATAACAATTTTACCCCCACCTACGAGGTTCAACCGGATAAAGAAAAAATAATTGCAGAATTAAAGAAACTAAGTAAAGGTGCCGACATGGTTTGGTTAGCTTCCGATGAGGACCGTGAAGGAGAAGCTATTTCATGGCATTTATCAGAAGCTTTAAACTTAGAGAAGAAAAAAACAAAACGTATTGTTTTCCATGAGATCACAAAGCCTGCTATATTAAAGGCCATCCAAAATCCGCGTGCCATTGATATTAATTTAGTGAATGCACAACAAGCACGCCGTGTGCTTGATAGATTAGTGGGTTTTGAATTATCTCCAATATTATGGCGGAAAGTTCGTCCGAGTTTATCGGCCGGACGTGTACAAAGTGTTGCGGTGAGATTAATAGTTGAGCGTGAAAGAGAAGTCCAGAATTTTAAATCTACATCAGCGTTTAAAGTTTCTGCATTATTTATTGCAGGAAAAGCAACTGTAAAAGCCGAATTAGATAAACGTTTTAATACAGAAGCGGAAGCACAAAAGTTTTTAGAGAAATGTAAAACCGCTAATTATTCTATTGGTAATTTAGAAACCAAGCCGGCTAAACGTTCTCCTGCAGCCCCATTTACAACATCAACATTACAGCAGGAAGCCTCCCGTAAATTAGGTTTCTCGGTTTCGCAAACGATGATGCTCGCACAACGTTTATATGAGGCGGGTAAGATCACTTACATGCGTACGGATAGCGTGAATTTATCAGAAACCGCCATCAATCAGGCGAACGAAGCCATCAATAAAAACTACGGAAAAAAATATTATCAGCCACGTACTTTTAAAACAAAAACTAAAGGTGCTCAAGAGGCTCACGAGGCGATTCGTCCTACATACATTAATGTAACGGAAGTTGAAGGCGATGCCAAAGAAGTTAAATTATACGATTTAATTTGGAAACGGACCATCGCTTCTCAAATGAGCGATGCGGAATTAGAAAAAACCACTGCTAAAATTACTATTTCAACAACATCAGAAACTTTTGTTGCACAGGGTGAAGTATTGAAATTCGATGGTTTCTTAAAAGTTTATTTAGAAAGCAGCGATGATGATGATGAGAATGAAGATGAGAATTCAACGATGTTACCTCCGTTAAAAGTTGGTGAAAAATTACAAAGCAAAGAAATTACCGCCCAACAACGTTTCACGCATCATCCGCCGCGTTATACTGAAGCAAGTCTGGTGAAAAAATTAGAGGAATTAGGCATTGGCCGTCCTTCTACGTACGCACCAACTATTTCTACCGTTCAAAAACGTAATTACGTTGAGAAAACCGACCGCGAAGGAACCCCAAGAAATTATTCGGTTCTCACTTTAACAGGCGCTAATGTAAAACAAGAAACAAAAACGGAAAATACAGGCGCTGAGAAATCAAAATTATTTCCAACCGATATCGGTATGGTTGTAAATGATTTTTTACTGCTACATTTTCCCGAGATTTTAGATTTCCACTTCACTGCAAAAGTTGAAGAAGAGTTTGATGAGATTGCTGAAGGCAAATTGGATTGGACCAAAATGCTGAAGGATTTTTACAAACCATTCCATAAAACCGTTGAAAAAACAACCGAAAACAGCGAGCGTCAAAGCGGCGAACGCGAATTGGGTGTTGATCCGGTTAGTAAGAAAAAAGTTATTGTACGTATCGGTCGCTTCGGTCCTTTAGCACAAATTGGCGAGACCAATGAAGAAAAAGGAACCAAAGCACAATTTGCTGCTCTGAGAAAAGACCAGCGTATGGAAACCATTACTTTGGACGACGCGCTGTTACTTTTCAAAATGCCGCGTATCGTTGGTGAATTTGAAGGAAAAGAAATGAAAGTGGGCATCGGAAGATTTGGCCCGTATGTAGTTCACGATTCTAAATTCACTTCCTTAACAAAAGAAGACGATCCTTACACTGTAAATGGTGAACGTTGTACCGAATTGATTAAAGTAAAGCGTGAAAAAGACTTAGCTAAAATTATTAAAACATTCCCTGAAAATCCGAACTTAAAAGTACAATTCGGCCGTTGGGGACCCTGTATTACACTAGGAAAAGATTTTTTCAGAATACCAAAAGAAAAAGAACCTGCTAAATTAAGTTTTGCTGATGTTATTCAGATTATCGGTGGTATGGATGCCTATGAGCAGGTGATTGCAAATGCTGATAAAAAAAGCAAAAAATTCGGAGCTAAAAAAGACAAGGCAGAGCCAAAAGCTAAAGCTGCAAAAGGAAAAACTTCCAAAGCGCTTGTTTTTAAAGCACCCTCTAAAAAAGTTTCAATAAAAAAACCGGTTTTCAAAAAAGCAGCCTCTAAAAGCACGGCTCCAAAACGCGTGATCAAAGCAACCCGGAAGAAAACAGCTAAGCGGAAATAGCATTTATTATTATTTTGTTTATATTTAATGTCGGACACAAATTGTCCGACATTTTTTTATTTAAACTAGTCCTATGAAAAATACTCTTTTACTTTTTATTCTGGTTGCTGCATTAAAATTAAACGCCCAGGAATTTTCAATTAAAAAAGGCCACGAATTTGCGCCGGAAGAAAATGCAATTTTCGAATATTATATCGGCAACGATGAAACAGGTGTTTATCTGCGCCGTACCAGAACTAAAGGTAAAGGAACCAGTTATTTTTACCAGAAACTGGACCCGAAGACCATGAAAGTTTCGTTTACAAAGGATTTTGAATGCGAAAAAACGGAACGTCCACACAGCTGTCTTTTAAAAAATGGTAAAATTTTATTCTTTACACTTGGCTATGAAGCCGCAGATAAAATTTTATTATTGCGCGAATACATTGCCTCAACCGGTGTAATGGTTGGTGGAGTAAAGAGAATTACATCACTGAAAACTGATGCCTGGGGCGATAACGGAAGGAATTTCTACGTTTCATTTTCGCCTGATGATAAAAAAATGATGGTGGTATCGGAATTTCAATGGCCTAAAAAATTACAGGAAGTTCAAGCCGATATTTATGAATTTCCGGGCTATAAAAAAATAACATCCAAAAAATTAATTAATGCCTATGAGCAATCTACAATTGCCAGTTATAACTACAGGATTGATAATGAAGGACGTGTTTTTTACCTGTTTAATTATTTAATTGATATTGAAGAAGAAGTGATAGGAAAAGCCCTCGCCGCTATTCAGCCAAATGATGAAAAAACAACCGTTATGCCATTACCGTTTACAAAAATGGAAGTGCACAACGGAACTTTCACCTTTGTAAACGATAAACTTGTTTTTGCCGGTTTATATAAGGACATAGTAACCAAAAAAGAACGTAAAGCGGGTGCCGTAAAAAACATCGGGGTTTATTCATTCTTTATTGACCCAAAAACATCGCAAACCACAGCAAAAAATTACGACTACTTTACTTCGAATGTGACTGAAAAACTGACTTATAAGGACGGATTAGTAAAAGAATCGCCTGCTGATAAATTATATTCGTTTGAAGAGATCCTGACGTTCAATGGGAATATTTATCTCATCGAAAGTCATTCTTATGTAATTTCCAGCGATAAACGTTATGATGCTTACGAAAGGGAATTAATGGTTACCAAATTCAATAAAGATGGCAAAATGGAATGGATGAAAGTAATTCCTAAATTCACAGATAACAGTCTTAACTCCTTCAATTATGTTATCAATAATAATAAAGTGTATTTATTTTACTGCGAGCATCCTAAAAACCTCGAAGACTTCACTATTAATGATTACAAGCCAAGAGACTACCGACCGATAAAAAATTACAATGGTTCCGTTTTGGTTTGCACAACTTTTGATGAGAGTGGAAATTTAAACCGCAGCACTATATTTCAAAACGACGGCTGGTGCTACGACCCGATTTCTACAAACATAACACTCGAAAAAAACAATGCTTTACTCTTCAGAATGATTAATCATGAGAAAGAGCGTTATGATGTGGTAACCATTAAATAAACGGAAGGCTTAAAAAGCGCTTTTTTCATTAAAAAATCCCTACTTTTGCGTAGCTGAAAGGTTATGCAATTTGAAGTAACAACAGAATACATCGATCAGATTAAAGAAGCTATTGGTGCAAAAAACAATAAGTTTCTTCACGAGCATCTGCAGGAAATGCATGCTGCCGATATCGCTATTGTATTCAATCAGCTTGAAATTGACGAAGCCCATTACATTTACGATTTACTTGATGAAAACATTGCCCCGAAAGTTTTATTGGAACTCGAGGAGGATCGGCGTGAAGAATTATTAAGTACTTTCTCTACTAAAGAAATTGCCGAGCAGATTGACAACATGCAGAGCGACGACGCTGCCGATGTGATTAATGAATTACCGGAGAACATCCAGGATGAAGTGCTCTCGCAAATTGAGGACATTGAACAGGCGAGTGATATCGCTGACCTATTAAATTACGAAGAAGGAACCGCAGGTTCCCTAATGGCAAAAGAGTTAGTGAGCGTGTACATTCACGATACAGTTAGCACTTGTTTTGATGCCATACGCGAACAAACGGATGATGTGGGCGTGATGTACGCGGTTTACGTTGTTGATGAGAATAAAAAATTATTGGGGATGTTATCGCTGAAGAAACTGATCATTTCTCATCCCCTAACCCGTATTGAAGAAATTTACAAACCAGATGTTCATTCAGCCAAAGTAACTGCTACCAGTGAAGAAATTTCTGAACTGATGCAGAAGTACGATTTGGTTGTCTTACCTGTGGTTGACCAACTGGGAAGATTGGTTGGGCGTATTACCATTGATGATGTGGTTGACGTTATCAGGGAAGAAGCTGAAAAGGATATGCAGATTATGAGCGGTATTACCGATGATGTTGACAGTAATGATAAATTATGGCGTTTATCGCGTTCACGGATTCCTTGGTTACTCGTTGGCATGTGTGGCGGTATTGTAGGTTCAAGAATTATTGGCTCGTACGAAAGTCAGATTCAGATTCATCCTGAAATGGCATTTTTCATTCCATTGATTGGTGCAACAGGTGGAAATGTTGGTGTACAATCTTCCGCCATTATTGTTCAGGGCCTAGCGAATAATACTTTGCTTGGTGATAAAATTGGTTCCAAACTTTTAAAAGAATTGGGTGTTGGATTAATTAACGGATTAATTTGTTCATCATTAATTTGGGGTTATGCATTTTTAATTGAGAGTTGGAAATTGGCTGCAACAGTAAGCGTTGCTTTGTTTACAGTTATTTTATGTGCATCTCTTTTAGGAACTTTTGTTCCCTTAACAATGAACCGTTTTAAAATTAATCCTGCCCTTGCAACCGGTCCGTTTGTAACCACTTTAAATGACATTATCGGTATAACTATTTATTTTTTGGTAGGACGCTTGCTTTACTATTCTTTATAAATGAAATTATTTAAAACATATATCTTTATTTTTTTTGTCAGCCTATTATTTTCTACTTGTAAAAAATATCCCGAGAATAAATTATGGTTTAAGAAACCGAAAGATGTTTTTAAAGGCGGGAAAATAACTCTTTACACCATAAACGGTGTCGATCAGAAGCCTTATTACAAAAATCTTTATTACGCCTTCCCCTATAATCTTGTGGGACAAAGAATAGATGATGTATTTGAACTTCCTTTTGCATACGACTCAGGAACTGAAAATCTGACCTGTGATTATGGAGAGGGCTCATTGCATTTTTCGGAAACGGGAAAGGAAGTTGAACTTCTATTTACGCCCATAAAAGAAGAATATGGCGCTGAGAATATTTTTGGCGGGCGTTTTAGCTGGAAAATTTTACGATTGACTAAGGACGGGGTTTTGAAAATTCAGGCCAAAGAAAATGTCAAAGTTCACGAAATTCAATTTAACTAATTCTATTTAACAAAAGTATAGACGGTTTCTATTCCGTGGAAATTTTTTTTATCCACTAATCTGTTTTCCATCTGTAACGTTGAAAGCACTTCATTACCCGGATTGGAAAAATCTGCCCCCACATCCAAATAGATAATCCGCTTTGAATTGCTTAACAACGATTTCTCCACTTCACCTATTCTTCTTACCGGAAAAATATTACCCTGATGCAATTTTGCTTCCAGAGCACCGTATTCATCACCCCCCAAGGTTTTAAACATATCCTCGCTGTAATAATAGGCGAAATTTGTAAGAAACTCGTGCGTACAAATAATAACAAGGTCGCCCGGCTTTTTATTTTGCTTTATAAATTCAGTCACGGCTTTCGCGTCCCGTTTTTTATCGGGATTCAACTGAACTGTTACAATAAAAAGCAGAACTAAAACAGTCATAGCTGTATATTTTATCCTTTCACTTTTAAATAATCTGAAAATCATGATGGAAAGGCTCAAATAATAAAACGGAATTAAAAAGAAAAGATATCTGCCGTTATATACAGGGATCTTGAATGAAACAAAGAACATTAAAAAGAAAGGCAGGAAGAAAAACAAATGAATCATTCCATCCATTTTATTTCCGGCTGGTTGCTTTTTCTTATTCATCACAAACATCACAAGTGAAATAAGCATTAATAAAACACAAAGCACAGCTGTAATCGGCATGTTCGAAAAAGTCCAAAGCATATTGTATATACTCTCTATTCCTACAGGTTCCTTTACCCAAGTGCCCTCAGTGGCAGAAAATCTGAATCTGCTTATTAAAATAAATAATTGAGGCAAATAAAGCAGTGTAGTGAAACCAAAACCAATTAAAACAGTCTTGATATGCTTTCTTCTAAAAAAAAGTACCACTATAAATTCTGCAAATAATAAAACAAAGCCAAAATAATGCGAATAGATCAATAACACGTTTACCAGGATCCATACTGTTAAATCTGATTTCAAACTTCCATTATTCAAAAGCTTTAGGAGATAATAAACTGAAGCGACTCCAAGTAAAGCAAACAAAGTATAGGCCCGGCAATCATGTGCGTAATAAATTCCATGTGTTGAGAAACAATAGAGCAGCGCAGCCCCAAGCCCCACAGCAAATGAAAAAAAATGGGCACCAATTTTATAAACGTAAATTACAACAAGCGATCCGAAAATAACCGGCATAAGCCGTACTGAAAAAGAAGAAATGCCAAAGCATTTTATCCAATAATGAAGGATTATTTCAAAAAGAGGAGGATTATTGGTTGGCCATAAAAACCTTATGATATCGGTTAAACTTCCCTGAGCATGATAAATTGAAAAAGGTTCATCAATACAGATATCCTGCTTTGTAATATATAAAAACCTGATGACGAAACATACAACAAAAAGCATTAACGGAACAGCGGTTTTAGTTATCCGTTCAGATGGTGCAAAAACTGTATTACCTATTTTTCCCAATCAGGTATTATTTAAACGCTTTGCGATTTCCTTTTCAATAAGTACAGTGTGTTCTATAACTTTTTCGATATGTCCGTTCCTCACTTTTGCTTTATCAAGAATTTCCTCTTGCTGCAATAGATTCAGGCTCTTCATCAGATCAGCCGAAGCAACTAATCCTAACGGACTTTTCATTTTATGAATGTGTTTCCGTATACCCTCCTTGTTTTTAGATTCTTTTAAGGATTTCAACTCCGTAATATAAATAGGCAGTTCGGTATTGAATAAATTATATATTTCTAATAAGCCCTCTTTATTCCCTGCATACTTTTCTTCCAATGAATTGAAAGCATAGCCATCACCGGCCAAACCGGAATCTTTTGTGCTAAATGTTTTCTCACTACCGAAAAGAAGGTGACTAATTTTTGAATATAACTCCTCTGAGTTAAAAGGTTTAGTAACAACTTCGTTCATTCCACACTTTATACTTTTGTTTCTATCGGCCTCCGAAGCATACGCGGTTAATGCAATAATAGGGATATCTTTTTTCGGTGATTTGAATTTTAAACGGATGTATTGCGTGGCTTCCCATCCATTTAAAACCGGTAATTCAATATCCATTAAAATCAAATCAAAATCTTCATGCATTAACTTGTCAAAACCCTCCACTGCAGTCGGAACCAATACACTCTTTGTTTCCCAGTGTTGCAATGTATTTAAAATTACTTTTTGATTGATTTCACTATCCTCAATTACTAAAATTTTTCTGCCTTTTAAATGTTTTCCGGAAACACTCGTACTCCTTTTAATTTTTCCGGATACTGGATTTTCAGATATCCTGTAAGGAATACTGAAACTGAAATCACTCCCCTTTCCTACCTTACTTTGCACGATGATTATTCCGTTTTGAAGCTCCACTAACTTTTTGGTGATCGACAAACCTAAACCTGTACCGCCGAATTTACGTCGGCCCGGCGTTTCAAGCTGAACAAAACTTTCAAACACAAGATCCACTTTCTTTTTCGGAATACCAATACCCGTATCGCTTATCGTGAAAAGAATAGTTTTTTCCGTTGTAGTTTCATGCGATGTTGTCACATTAATTTTTATAGCACCCTTCGAGGTAAATTTAACGGCATTGCTTATTAAATTAATTAAAATTTGTTCCAGTCTTGTTTCATCACCTATATAAAAACCTTTTGCAGACTCAACCATATTCATCTCGAAATTCAAACCTTTATTCACAGCCATTGGTTCCATCAATTCGCGCAGTACCTGCATGGTTTGCTCAATATTAAATGTGGCGTATTGAAATTCGATTTTACCTGCTTTTATTTTCGAGAGGTCCAATAAATCGTTAATAATCCTTAACAAATGCTCTGATGAGTTTTTTATAGTCTGCAAATGCTGTCGCTGTGGCTCCGTTAATTTTGATTCGAGTAACAAATTCACCATGCCTTGGATACCATTCATAGGTGTTCTTATTTCGTGACTGGTATTTGCCAGGAATTGTTCCTGCATAAGGCGCGCGCTATCGGATAATTCTTTTGCGCGCTTCAGATTCCGCGCATTAACATAAAGAAAAACCGAAATGAGAATAACTAATACAGCTACAGTTCCCGCCAAATAAGCAGCAATCTTATTTTTCCCGAGTTTCTCCTCAATAATTTGTTTTTCCTGATTCAGGAAAATAATTTCGCGGTCTTTAATACCGGTTTCATATTCCACCTGTAAACGTTCAAGATCCAACGTTTGTTTAATGTTCTTATCCTTATTATCAACTCTGATATAATCTTTATAAGCATCTAAAGCTCCGGCATGATTATTTTTTAAAGCGTAAAGTTCTGAGAGAATCCGGTAATCCACTGCCATTGGGGAAGTATGATGCTTTACCCCTTCATTAATAGCCTGTAAAATACAATTAAGTGCTTTATCATATTCGCCTTTGAATTTATAGGCTACCGCTAAATCGTTATTGATGGCTTCATACCAAGAGCCATTATTTAATTGTTTATTTAATTCGTATGACTTTTTATAATAAATAATCGCACTGTCGACTTGCATTTGCTCGTAATGGGCTTCTCCGATATTTAAGTAATGAATCGCTTTCCAATCGTCGTGTTTGTTTACAATACAATAATTCAGACCTTCATAACTTAAATAAATAGAGTGGTGGATTTGATTTTCGTTACCAAAAATTGCGTAATAATGCATATAAGCATTAGCCAGATTCACAAATCCGGTATTAATAAGATTAGAAAGTTTGTAATGTCGGCTTAAATTCAATACAGAATTATAATTTTCAAAAGCCATTTCAAAATAGCGTTTGTCTTTAGTTTTATCGAACCAATCCATTAAAACATGTCCGAGAATATTTTTAGTGTTGAGTGTCTGGGAAATATTTTTTTTATTGGAACGGGAAAATTTAATTGATTTTGTCAGATATTCGACCGCCTTTGGAAAAAGTTCGAGCCGTTTGTAAATGACGCCGATCGACTGATAACACAAACTTATCAAACTTGAATCTTTTATTTCCAGAGCTGTACGGAAAGCCTTCTGGTAATACTTATAAGCTACTGCCGTTTTGTTCTTTTCTTCCTGTATTTTTCCAAGAATAATGTTGCCCCTGGCAACTGCAGGCAAATACTTTTTATCGTATCCTTCATCAATTGCTTTTTCAGCAAATAAAGTTGAAGCGTAAATATCAGTTAAACGGTATTTTTCAGCTAAGCGCAGATAATTAATTGCATTAACAGAATCCGGAAGGGAGACCGGCGCTTTGGATTGGGAAAAAAAATAGTTTAAGGAAAAAATTAAAAAAAATATTAATGTAAACTTCTTCCGCATACTACCTAAACAATTGCTTAACGCTTAATTGTTTGTTTTCTGTCAGGACCAATTGAAACGATGGTAATAGGCGTGCTCACCGCTTTTTCGATATATTTAATGTAATCCACCAATTCCTTTGGCATTTGTTCTTTTTTTGTGAATTGGGTCAAATCGCATTTCCAGCCTTTTACTTCTTCATAAATTGGGGTTAAATATTTTGGGTCGAGATCGTAAGGTAGGTAATCAATTACTTTACCGTTGTAATTATAGTGCGTACAGATTTTTAACGTATCGAAATCAGAAAGAACGTCGGCTTTCATCATCATCAGTTCAGTAACACCGTTGATCATGATGGCATATTTAAGGGCAGGAATATCCAACCATCCTGTACGTCTGGCCCGACCTGTTGTTGAACCAAACTCACGTCCGATCTGCCTGATCTTCTCTCCTACTTCATTATCAAGTTCCGTTGGAAACGGACCGCTTCCAACACGGGTGCAATAAGCTTTAAAAATCCCGATTACATTTCCAATTCTGTTAGGTGCAATTCCTAATCCGCTGCATGCACCTGAACAAACTGTGTTCGATGAAGTAACAAAAGGATAAGAACCGAAATCAATATCCAGCAACGAACCCTGTGCACCTTCTGCCAAAACTTTTTTTCCTGAAGCCATTGCGTTATTCAGGTAATGCTCACTCTCAACAAACTGTAATTGCTTTAAAGTTTCGATACCCTCAAACCATGCCGGCTCCAGCTCGGCTAAATTATATTCGAATTGATGAAACGATAATAAAAGTTTGTGCTTTTCAACCAGGGCTTTGTATTTCTCTTTAAAATCGTGGCGCTCAATATCACCAATACGCAAACCATTGCGTCCGGTTTTATCCATGTAGGTCGGACCAATTCCTTTTAATGTAGAGCCAATTTTATTTTTTCCTTTCGACGCTTCGCTGGCAGCATCGAGCAAACGATGTGTCGGTAAAATTAAATGCGCACGTTTCGAAATAACCAGTTTCGCTTTCACATCAACGCCCATTTTTACTAGCGCGTCAATTTCTTTTTTAAATATCACAGGATCAATCACAACACCATTCCCAACAATATTGATGGCTGTAGGATGGAATATGCCGCTTGGTATCGTATGCAATACGTGCTTGATACCATTAAACTCCAAAGTATGTCCCGCATTCGGACCACCCTGAAAGCGTGCTATGATATCATATTCAGGCGTTAAAACATCAACAATTTTTCCTTTACCTTCATCACCCCATTGCAGGCCTAACAAAACATCTGATTTAGTCATATATCAATATTAAAAAGGTAAATTTAGCAGTAAAAAGAGCAATAAAATCTTTTTTTAATAACTGTTGAAAAGTTGTACGGGTCTTCTTTTAAGAGGAGAAAAGAATTTTTCCGGATTTCAGAAAGAAAGCATTTTTATTGCTGTTACCGCAGCTTCATCACCCTTATTACCGTACTTACCACCCGCTCTGTCAATCGCCTGTTGCATTGTATCCGGCGTTAAGACACCGAATATAACAGGCTTATTGTATTTTATATTGAGATTGGTAATGCCATTGGCAACAGCGTTACAAATAAAATCAAAATGTTTTGTTTCGCCCTGTATCACGCAACCAATTGCAATCACTGCATCTATGTCAGAATCCTGGGCGAGGAATTGCGCACCTAATGTCAATTCGAAACTGCCGGGAACTGTTTTGGAAATAATGTTTTCGGGACGGGCACCGTGTTTTATTAAGGTATCGTAGGCGCCTTGATGTAAAGCTTTTGTAATTTCAAGATTCCACTCCGACCAAACGATGCCAAATTTATAGGAAGCAGCTTTTTTAACTGCACTGCCCTCTTGTTTTGATAAATTTTTATGCTGGCTCGAC
>JAHEYE010000073.1:0-8945 GCA_023251695.1 Sphingobacteriaceae bacterium
TGGAATATTTCCGGTAGGTGGTGCCACATTGCCAACAGCAGGACCGCTTGGTGTCCACGTGTAATTGTACGACATACCTGCCGGTGGTGTTGAATTATTTACAGTAAGTGTGATGTTTGGAATACTTGTTTGCGTAGGATTATTTGTGTTATTACTTACACATACAGAGTTACCTGTGATGCCCAGAGTATTTGTGGTAAGAGAAACCGTTTGTGTTGGAACAGGAACAACTGTTAGTGTAATTACCTTTGGTATTGATAAACAACCCGCACCTGTTTGCCCGAAAACTGTATAGGTTGTTGTAACAGTCGGATTAGCTGTATTTGTAAAACCGGTAATGTTAGTTAATGTAAATGCGGGAGCCCAGGTATAAGTTCCTGAAGTTCCTGCGCCGGTAGCTGTAAACGTATAGGCTTGTCCAACACAAATTACAGTGTTAGTCGGAGTAACTGTTAAGATAGGAGGTGCGGTGACCGTTAGGTTAACCACAGCTGTTCCTGTACAAGTTCCTGTTGCACCAAAAATAGTATATTGTGTACTTGTGCTTGGTGTAGCACAAACATTAGCACCGAAAGTTGTATTTAAACCTGCAGGTGGAGACCATGTATAGCTCGCTGCACCTGTAGCTACAAGACTGATACACGGAGCGCCTACACAAGTTGTACCAGATGAAGGTGTAACCGAGACTGTTAATGGGGTACCAATGAAAACGTTTGCTGAAGTGGTTCCCGTACATCCAGTTGTGGGGTCTTGTCCAATAATCACATAAGTTATATTGGTTAAAGGAGAACAAGCAACAACTGAACCTGTGGTTGGACTTAAATAAGTAGTTGGTGACCAGGTATAATTTGTAGCACCCGTAGCAGTTAAAGTTGTAGTTCCGCCTGGGCAAACAGTAAAGTTACCGGAAACCATAACGGGTAAAGCCGGAACCACACTAACTGTTATAACAGCTGTATTTGAACAAACGCCTGTTGTACCTGTAACCGTATAGTTTTGAACTGAACTTGGTGAGGCAGTAACCACTGCACCTGTAGTACTGCTTAAACCTGTACCTGGCGACCAAACATAATTTGTAGCCCCACTAGCGGTGAGTGTAGCCTGCGTTCCCGGACAAACAATAGTAGAACTTGCAACAACGCTAACTGTTGGTGTTGGATCCACCTGAATGGTTTGTGTAGCTGTGGCCGTTCCGGTTGCAGCGTTTGTCAAAATTGTAATTGAATAAACACCAGCTGTTGGAAAAGTGATGCTTGTACTGGCAGCGTTAGCTGATCCGAATACAGGACCTCCCGGACTTGCTGACCAAGTATAACCTGTTATGGCAACAGTTGCAGGAATAACAGTACAATTAACGTTAACAGAACCACCTGAACAAATTGGCGTTGGTAAAGTAAATTGGGGTGTATAGGTGGCAAGAACTTTTAAGGTAACGTTATCAATAGCATAAGAAGGATCGGTTCCGATATTATCTGCGTTATTTACCCAACGGAAACCTAATTGGATTCCTGGTTGGTTATTACAAGTCGCAGGTAAAGCAACCGAATAAGTAGTCCACCATCCCTGATTAAATCCGGTACATACTGCTGAAGCGGTACAACCGGCATTACCACACCCGGTTTTAGGAGGAGTTGAAAGGAATGTCCATGGACCTGCGCCTACTTTGTAATAAACCGAGCCATCATCAGTAGCGCCCTGTCCAAAAAGTAAATAATCAAATCCTAGAATAATGTTGTTTTGTCCAGTCGTATTAATACTAGGTGATTCTGCGCGTGAATCAGAACCCACTCCGGCATTATAGGCAGCTCCGCAATCGCCTGTTGTACAGGCAAAGGCAACTGCGCTTGAAGAATTAGCTAAATGTAAAGTTTGATTACTTCCGCATCCACTTCCACAGGTATTAACAGGATTTCCATTCTCAGCTGCGCTGACATAAAACTCATTTGATCCAGAAGAAGCAGGCACTAAAAAAGTTTGTGCCCATGGTCCATTACCACCATTGAAACCCGTTACTGACTGTAATGCATTACAACCTGTTCCGAAATTTTCGGTCCAGAAAGGAGCTTGGGAAAAACCTAATGAAATAGTGAAAGTAAAAAGTAAAAAGTAAAAAAATCTTTTCATACTATGTTAAATAAATTAAAACAACTAAGTTAAGCCTCTATTTTGTTGAACTGCATTTTCTTACTCAATAAAATCACCAACTCACTAATTGGTAAAGATAAAAATAAAATAAGACAATTAAAACCTTAAGACCCCTTGATTTGAACAAGATATTCTTAATTAAACAACCAATACGGACCTTTTTAGCAAAAGGTTGGTTTTGCCTGAAAATTAACCTGAAAGGCCATTAATTGTTAATAACTTTAACCCTTTTTAGCATATTTTTTACTTGCTTTTCTCGTAAAATAGTAAAACTTTGCAAAACTCCAAAAATGAAGGCCATCCCAAATACCTTTTTTTTGATGCTAATTACAGCACTTTTCGCCTGTAACTCACTATTGGCGGGTGTTTCCGATGACCGGAACAAACCCGGGGATGACAAAAAAGCGAAGGCAAAACGGACCGATACAACAACAGCTTCAATCACCACTCTAATCGAGAACGAAGAAGATAGCCCTGATACGACCTTAATCCTTTTCCCATCAAACGACCTTTACGCAAGTTGGGATACAAATACTGTTCATCCTTATCATTTTGCAGATTGTTTCCGACAGGACTCAGTAAGTATTTGTCTTACAGATATTGGACAAAATTTTGTCATGCCTTTTAAAGGATTGATTACTAGCCAGTTCGGATGGAGGCGCTACCGTCCTCATTACGGTACCGATATCGATCTTGAAATTGGTGATACCGTTGTTTCGGCTTTTGATGGTATGGTACGTATTGCCAAATCGCACGTTCAAGGCTATGGAAATGTTGTTATTATCCGACATGATAACGGTCTGGAAACAGTTTATGCCCATTTATCCAAATTATTGGTTGATCCGGGTCAAAAAGTAAAAGCAGGTGAGCTCTTAGGTTTAGGAGGAAATACAGGCCGCTCTTATGGGGCACATCTTCATTTCGAGATCCGTTACCTTGGACAAGCTCTGGATACCGAAGATTTCATTGATTTTGCAAATGGCAACCTAAAGTCGTACGAATTTACTTTGCGCAAAACTGATGTTGAAACTAAATATGATTTAAGGGCTTTACATCATCGTCATCGCCGCGATGTTGGCGCTATAAGTTATGTGAAAACTAAAAACGGAACCACGTACAAAGTTTACCGTGTCCGTCAAGGCGATAATTTAGGGCGCATCGCACAACGTTGTCATACAACCGTAAAAGCTCTTTGCAAAAAGAACGGCATTAAACCAACTAAAGTTCTTCAGGTTGGCCAAAAAATAAAAGTATAATCTGTGGGATTTTATTTATTGAGTATTCCACTTATCATCAACAGCGAAATTATTCCCATGAACATAAATACAAACCATTTTATAAAACCGTAAGTGGTTTTCTTCAATAATTTACTTCCGGAAAATGCACCTATCCATGCAGACATAGTCGCAACAAGCAACAATAAATAATTTTCTGAAATAATTTCTTTGCTGATTGATGTTGAATAGATGCTTAAGCGTGCAATGTCAACCAGACAAGCAATTGCAATTCCTGTTCCGATAAATTCTTCTTTTGATAAATGTGATTTCATCAAAAATGCACTTCTTAAAGCACCCTGATGTCCGGATAAGCCACCGAAAAAACCGCTGAGTGCTCCACCTATTACTAGTTTATTTTCTTTAAAATTTAAATTTTTAAAATACGGCAGCACTTCCCAGATGGAAAAGAACAACATCAAAACACCAATGGTTAAGCCGATTATTGTTATTGAAAATTCCTTCCCTCCAATTGAATAAACCAGTAAAGGTTTTATCTCAATAAATTGTTCTAACAAGCACGCTCCAAAAAAAGCAAAAATCAGTGACGCCAAACCAAAACGTAAAACAACTTTCTTATTAATATGTTTGTGGACAAGGGAAAATTTAAACACATTATTCAAGAAATGAACAATGGCGGTTAATGCAATTGCTGTTTCAATATCGAAAAACAAAGCGAATACCGGCAGTAATAATGTACCTAAACCAAAACCTGAAAAAAAAGTGAGTAATGATGCCAGCAACGAAACGATTGCTATGGAGGCATACATCATAATAAAGACTGATGGAATTCAACAAGGCCGTCCATTGGTGATTTTTTTACTTTGCCTAATTTGTAGCCTTCTTCATTTGCGACCTCAGCTAAAATATCTCGATAATAAAAACCAATTGAACCAACGGAATTCACTGTATACTCACGTGAGTTATTGTATTTTTCGATTTGCTTATGAAAAAAAGCAAGGAAGCAACTTTTTACCAGTCTGCGCACATAAGCATCTTTAATGTTATCGGATACAAATTTATTAATGGAGGCCAAATAACGGCTTGGCATTGGTTTTTTGTAAACGTTATCTAAAATTTCCTCACGGTGATATCCGTTTTTTTCAAAATCATCTTTTATTTTTTTTGGAAGGTCCCCATCAAAATAAGCCTGAATGAAAGTCATGCCGATGTTTGCTCCGCTTCCATGGTCACCAAATAAATAACCAACCGAAGGCACATTCTGAATCACATTTTTCCCATCGTATAAACAACTATTGCTTCCTGTTCCTAAAATGCTTGCAATACCCGGCTTTTGTCCACACAAGGCCCTTGCTGCGGCAAGTAGGTCGTGATGAATATCGATTTGTTTTAAGTCAATAGCGTTATGTATGCCATCTAAAACTATTCTACAATTGTTTTCGTTTGAGCAACCTGCCCCGTAATAATAAATATGATTGATTTTAGAAAGATAGCCATTCAAAAAAGGCAATAAATGCTCTTTTAATTCAATAGATATCTGGTCTTTAGTCTGAAAATATGGATTAAAACCGATGGTTTTGTGATTGGAAAGAATCTTCGTCTTATCAATCAGAACCCAATCTGTTTTTGTTGATCCGCTATCTGCAATAAGAGTTAGCATTGCTCTTAAATTGTTTTAGTAAAACTATTGTTTTTATCCGTAATAAAAAAGCCTCCGTTTAAAGAGGCTTTTTAAAAAAATTTAGTTTGGCTTATGCCGGATTTTCTTCGGTTGTTGTATCGACTGCCGGTGTTTCTGGCGTTACTGGTGTTTCTGGTGTTTCTGTTACTACGGTAGTTTTTGCAGCAATTTTAGCTGCCTTTACTTCTTTAGCCACAGTTTCAGCTTTCATCTTATCGCTTTTCTTTTTAGTATCGTCGCCTGCTAAACGGTCTTTTTTCGAAGTGATTTTACCCTCTTTTTCCTGAAGCCATTGGCTGAATTTTTGCTCAACTTGTGCTTCGGTTAAAGCGCCTTTTTTAACACCATCTAAAAGGTGTTTTTTAAACATAATACCTTTGTAAGAAAGTATAGCACGACAAGTATCAGTCGGTTGTGCGCCTTTCATAATCCAGTTAAGGGTTTCATCAAAGTTAATATCAATAGTTGCCGGGTTAGTGCTGGGGTTATAAACGCCCAGTTTTTCAATGAATTTTCCATCACGAGGTGCACGACCATCCGCAACTACAACATGAAAGAACGCTGAGTCCTTTTTACCATGTCTTTGTAGTCTAATCTTTACTGCCATAATTTTAGTTTTAAATTGGGTGGCAAATATCGCAAGTTTTTATGGTTTTTACAAAAAAAACGTCCAAATGGCCTATATTCCCAAAATTTTATACCTTTGTGGCTTAAAAACCTAACCTTATGCAAGTTAAAGAAAGAGGCATCGTATTAATTCCTATCGATTTTACCGAACAAGCACTCCTCGCGGTTAAGCAATCTTATAACCTTGCAAAGTACACCCACTCTAAACTTGTTATCCTGCACGTTTATTCAAAAACCGGACAGGAACGTTACGATGACCTTACCAAACTTGTGAAACAGACTGAGGCAGAAAGCGGATTGGTACCTGTTGAATTTATGAATGTGAAAGGTGACATTTATTCGGAAACCGATCGCGTAGCGGAAGAAATTAAAGCTACACTTATTGTGGTAGGTTTAGAAAGCCATATGAAGTTCAAAGATATTTTTGGCGGCAGTGCTTCAAAATTAATCCGTAAATCTCCTTGTCCGGTTATTACTATACGTGGTAAAGAACACCGCGATGGCTGTGAAAATATTTTATTGCCTTTAGATTTGTCACGTGAATCACGCGAAAAAGTAGATATTGCAGTTCAAATGGCAAAATATTTCGCGGCCTCTATCCGTATTTTATCGGTGTTTAGTCCAACCGACCTGGCTTACGAAAATCAATTACTGGCTTACGCGCATCAGGTAAAACAATTTATAAAAGGGAAAAACATTTCTTGTACCAACAAATCAATTGCGAGCGACCACATTGCTGAAACAGTGGTTGAATATGCCAATAAAATTGAAGCTGATTTGGTGATGATCATGAACAAACCTGATTTGACTATTAAAGAGTTTTTCAGCGGTACAGCAACACAACATATTGTTGACATCAGTAATGTTCCGGTTATGACTGTGAATCCGATGAAGCGAGAGAGCATGAACCACTTCGGTACAGGTTTCTAAGATTTTATTTCCTGCCTCCTATTACAAAACCCAGTACTGCACTTAACTGTCCGCAAAAAAATGTATGCCTGGCAGTTCCGTTACCTTTTCCTAATACAAGACATTTTCTATAGTCGGCGTAAGCACCTTTAGCGGTAAATTCAAAAACACCATAACGCAAAAATTCAACACGTAAACCGCTTTCAGCACCAATAATCCATCCGGCAATATGCCATTTGTTATTTAAGCGTTCTCCGAACATTGTTACATCTGTACGCGGATAAACAATGCCTCCACCCGCTTTTGCGACCCATCCGATATTAAATTTTTTTGATGGATTGTAAATTTTCCACCGTTTTAAAAAATTTACCATACAGAAATTAGCACCATCTGTATGCTCAAAATGTAAAAAATTCTGTGGATCAATCACCGTATCCTTATCAACATAATTTCCGTTAAACTGTCCTTTTACCCGTGTGCGCTGATAATCATTCACAACATATTTAGCATGATCGTAATTAACTTCAATTCCAATGTCCTGTTTATTATTAAAATAATATCCAACATGAAGAATAAATTGAGGAACCGTAATATTGACTACATCCGGAATTTTATCGAAGTCCGGCCTGTCGGATGCAGTTACATTGTAAACGGTAAAATCGTAATCGGTGGGCTTCCCTGTATTGTTTTCGCGCATTTTTCCGGAATGATCAGAAAAACGGATTGTGCTTTTCGAAAACCATGCACGCGTATATCCAAAGCTAAAGTAAAAACTGCCTTTTTTACGGATGCTTTTCAGACTGTCAGTTTGTGAAAACGAACAGAAAAAAATAAAACTCAAAAAAATGGACAGTAAATGTTTTTTCATTACTCAATTATCTCAGCACAAAAATAGCGATTATTTTGCTTATGCTGAATGCTAATTGTCAGATACGGAATTGGCAAAAAAGTTTCGGCTAAATCGGGCCATTCTATAAAACAATAGTTTCCACTATCAATATATTCTTCCAAACCCAAATCAAACAATTCTTCAGCATCCTTAACTCTGTAAAAATCGAAATGAAATAGTTTTCCGATAGGAGATTGGTATTCGTTAACGATTGAATAAGTCGGACTACTGAAATTATCATTTGAGCCAAGAACCTTACATAATTCTTTAACGAAAGTGGTTTTACCCGCGCCCATTTCACCATTAATAGCAAATACTTTTATTTTGCCGGCGAACTCAACTAATTTTTTGCAAGCTTCAGGCAGTTTTGAAACATCGCTTATATCCAAGTCCAGCTTAGTCAATTTATTTTGCGCTTAGAGTTATATAGGGAATGATCATTTCCTCTAAACTTATTCCGCCGTGCTGAAAAGTACCGCGGTAATAATTCACATAATGGTTAAAATTATTCGGGTAGGCAAAAAAGCGGTCTTCCTTAGCAAAAATAAAACGTGAGCTCGGATGCAATTTCGGAAGAAAAGCGTCGCTTGGGTTTTTCACCTCAAACACTTCTTTCGGATTATAATCCAAAGCTTTTCCTTGTTTATAACGTAGATTTGTATTTACGTTTTTATCGCCTAATACTTTTGTTGGTTCTTTAACATGAACAGTTCCGTGATCCGTTGTGATAACCACTTTTATTTTTTTCTCGGCTAATTGTTTTAGAATATCCATTAATGGTGAATGTTCAATCCACGATAAAGTAATACTTCTGTAAGCAGGTTCATCATCGGCCAGTTCACGAATCACTTCCATTTCAGTCCGTGCATGACTCAGCATATCGACAAAATTATATACGATAACATTCAACTTATTCTGTAATAAATTATTCACGTTATCTGCTAATTTTTTTCCTGCAGCATGATTTGTGATTTTATTGTAAGAGAATTTTATGTCTTTACCCAAACGTTTCAACTGTGCCTGCATAAAATCTTCCTCGTGCATGTTTTTTCCGCCTTCGTCCTCATCATTTAACCACCACTCTTTGTGGCGTTTTTCCATTTCGCTTGGCATTAAACCGCTGAACAAAGCATTACGGGCATATTGAGTTGCCGTTGGTAAAATACTGCAATACAATTCTTCCTTTTCAACTTTATAATAATCCTGTAAAATGGGTTGAATAATTTTCCATTGGTCGTAACGCAGATTATCTATCACAATTAAAAATACATTCTCATTTTTTTCTAATTCAGGAATAAATTTATTTCTAATTAGTGTATGACTCATGGTTGGTGCATTCGCATCTTTACCATTTAACCAATTGACATAACTTTTTTCAACGAACTTAAAGAACTGGGTATTCGCATCTGCTTTTTGCATTTTCAAAACTTCAAGCATGCTTTTATCCTGGGCTTTATCC
>JAHEYE010000073.1:8955-13321 GCA_023251695.1 Sphingobacteriaceae bacterium
TTATCCATTTCCAATTCCCAATAAATAATTTTTTTGAAAACCTCTTTCCATTCATCCCAACTTAAATTATCGCTGAGTGTCATCCCGATATTGCCAAACTCTTTACGGTAATCTGTATTGGTTTTTTCTGATACCAGACGTTTGTTATCTAATGTTTTTTTGAGTGATAAAATTATTTGATTTGGGTTAACAGGTTTGATAAGGTAATCGGCAATTTTTCCGCCAATGGCATCATCCATAATGTGTTCTTCTTCACTTTTTGTAATCATGATCACAGGAAGATCAGAACGCAATTGTTTTATTTTGGTCAGCGTTTCTAAGCCTGTAATACCGGGCATATTTTCATCCAACAATACAGCGTCAATGTTCCGGTTTTCGCGCACAATATCAAGGGCTTCATCACCACTCACTGCTGTAATTACATCGTAACCTTTACCGGTTAAAAATAAAATGTGAGGCTTTAAAAGCTCCATTTCGTCATCGGCCCAAAGAATTGTATTTTTTTCCATAAATTGTTTATTACCTTTACAATATTACGCAGTAATGCCTGATTTATTGTAACAAAATTTGAATTTTAGTCTTATTTATGCCCGTTTTTAAAAGCAAAATAATTAACGACCCCATTTATGGTTTTGTTACCATACAGGATGAGATTATTGATGCACTTATCAATCACCCCTATTTCCAGCGTTTACGCCGCATAAAGCAGCTTGGGTTTACCAACCTGGTTTATCCGGGAGCCCTACACACCCGCTTTCACCATGCCATTGGCGCCATGCATTTAATGACTGAGGCTTTGCATGTTCTGAAAAGTAAGGATGTAAAAATTACTGATGAAGAATCACGGGCTACTTTAATAGCCATTTTATTACACGATATTGGGCACGGGCCATTTTCGCATTCGCTGGAACACAGCATTGTAAAAGGTGTTAATCATGAAGTGATATCCTCTTTATTTATGGATGCCTTGAATAAGGAATTCAAAGGTAAATTATCAATCGCTATCAAAATCTTCAATAATAAATACCCTAAAAAATTCCTTCATCAACTGGTAAGTTCGCAGTTAGACATGGATCGTCTCGATTACTTAAAGCGCGATAGTTTTTTTACAGGCGTGAGTGAAGGTATTATCAGTAGCGACCGCATCATAAAGACCTTAAATGTTGTAAAAGATAATCTGGTTGTAGAAAAAAAAGGAATCTATAGTATTGAGAAATTTCTGATTTCGCGGCGCTTAATGTATTGGCAGGTGTATTTACACAAAACCGTTTTGAGTGCAGAGAATCTTTTGATTAATATCCTGAGACGCGCTAAAGAATTAAGCGGTAACCAAAAAAAATTATTTGCTACCCCCGCGTTTGCCTTATTTCTTGAAAACGATTTTACGGCAGATGATTTTACTGATAGACCTGAATTACTTGAGAAATTTGCGCAACTGGATGACTACGATGTGATGGCCTCGGTTAAAGCCTGGACCGGAAATGATGATTTTATTTTAAGTACGCTTTGCAGGAATATACTCGACCGGAATTTATACCGCATTGAGTTGCAAAATGAACCCATCCTCACCTCCCATAAGAATAATCTTTTGGACAAGGCTGCAAAAAAATATTCCATAAGCCGCAAAGAGGCTTCTTATTTTGTTTTTTCAGAATCGGTGAATAACAGTGCTTACAACAACAGCGATAACAGCATCAATATTCTGCACAGTAATGGAAAACTGGTTGATGTAGCCGACGCAAGCGATTTATTAAATATCCAAGCTTTAAGCAAACCCGTTACGAAACATTATATCTGTTATCCGAAGGATTTGTAGACTGTGTCTTCGACGCGCACAAGCAAACCCACAAGCTGCTCAGGCACCGTTTAGAAAATTTCTTCCATTACGCTAATTAAACTTTTTCCAAACGGGCCAATCGCAAGACAGAGCACCAAAAGTTATTTGTTTCGTTTTTTTCTTTTCAATATCATAAACAAACAAGTGCCAGCCGTAACGAATCGTGTCCTGTATAACACTATCTTTCATAAAAACAATATTTTTCCCATCAGGTGACACATCAAACACATCGCTTCCTCCATTCAATACTACTTCTTTCGTCCATTTGTTTGATTGATTTTTTTTGAATCTCACAATATTCTCTTCGAATCTCTTACCATTATTTGATTGTTCATAAGCAAAAACTTCATCATTAGTATGACCGGCAATTTTTAAAAATCGACCATTAAAATTATTGGCAATATTTTCAACTAATTTGGTTTTAACAGAAATCCGCTTCAGGCTTATTATTGTGCTATCCGTTGTTCTACTTATTAAATTGAAATAAATAAATTCACCATCATTACTCCAAACCGGGCTTTTATAATAAATTCTCTTATCGGGATTTTCACCGCCCTTTAATAGCACTTGTTTATTATTACCCGAAGTATCTGAAATTATTACATCATTATTTGTTCGGTAAGCTATCCATTTATTGCTTGGTGAAACCTGAACAATGTAACCTATCGTATCAATTAATTTTTCCGTTCTGCTTTTTATTTGAAACAAATATAATTCCGGATGTGTACCGTCAAGCTGAAAACGGTTATAAGCTATGAATGAAGAATCGTCAGCGATATCAAAATAATTAATACCACCACTTATTGAGCATTTATGGATTGTGTTATCTCTTAAATCAACATAGTTAAGTTCTTCATTCTCAGTTTTAACATCACGTGAAACAAAATAGATGAACTCATTTGATTTTGCCGTTTCAACTATTTCCTGCGTATTACAAGCTGTACAAATTAAAAATAAAACGACTGCTATTAATCTAATTGTATGCATTTTATTAAGGTAATAAAAAATCCCCGCTTTTAGCAGGGATTTAATTTTATATCAAGTAGTCATGGTGAGCTTTTGCCGAACCATGAATTTAGAATTTCGCACGGATTTTACGTACCCTTCTCTTCGAACGTTTACCGAAGAAATGGCCGTAACGACCACGGTAGAATGAACTCTTACCACGGATAACATAACTGTAAGATAAACTTGTTGTGATGTATGAATCTTTATGTGTTTTATCACCACGTTTTTGTCCTGCAAAACGCGGAGAACCATTAGAATTCACAAAGAATGAATACGCACCTTCTTCACCCGCAACAGGTCCTGTTCCTAATTCACCGGTTCTGTTAGATAATTCGTTTGTCGCACTGTTAGATGGAGGTGCATCAGGATAGTTACCGCTGATATCATCCAAATAATCAGTAAAAGTTGTACGCCAGTTCATTTCGAAACCAACCCTGTGTTTTTTCTCTATGGTAAAATAGAAGCCAACGCCAACAGGAATATTCACACCAATTGGTTTGTAAGCCTTACCTTCTGTTTGCAGAGGTCTGAGTTTAGTCCAGCTTCCCTTGTAAAATCCCTTAGGATTGCTGTAAAATCCGCCAATACCCGCAAAAACATAAGCGCGGAAACCGTTGCGGTAACGGTATGTATTTCCTAAATCGTTATTCTCGTAAAAGAACCACTCGCCTGTTAAAGCAAGATCGAACATATCGTTACGGAAATTGAGGTTACGGTAATGACGGCCAAGATTTGATGATAATTTATCATCGCCTTCAATGCGTAAATAATCCAATGCTAATTTTAAAGATACTTTAGGACGCCATTTATAACGGGCAAAACCCCCAACATTCCAGCGGGTTTTTGCAAGCTTCATGTCCATCACAAAATCGCGGCGTGCTTTTTCTTTCCCACCTATATCGCCTAAGTAATTGGAAGCTCCAACATTAAAACCGTAATCCCAGAGCCATTGGCCGTAAGAAGCTGAAAAACAAAAAATCAGAAAAAAAGATACTAATAGTTTTTTCATTAAATTGGTCACTAAGTATACAAAAATAGCGAAAATTTCTACATTTACAGCACAATTTTTTTAATTATTTCTGACCCCATGGAGAATCCAATATGTAAGCTTTTTAACATAAAATACCCTCTTATTCAGGCGGGTATGATCTGGTGCAGCGGCTGGGAATTAGCCTCGGCTGTAAGCAATGCAGGTGGACTGGGCTTAATAGGCTCCGGCTCAATGTATCCCGAGATACTGAGGGAACATATCCGGAAGTGTAAAAAAGCCACCAATAAACCTTTTGGGGTAAACGTACCGCTTTTATATCCGAATATTGAGGAGCACATGAAAATAATTATTGAAGAAGGTGTAAAAATTGTTTTTACGAGTGCAGGAAATCCAAAAACATGGACCAATCATTTAAAAGAAAAAGGAATTACAGTTGTACACGTTGTGAGCAATATAAAATTTGCATTAAAAAGTGAGGAAGCTGGTGTTGATGCCATTGTTGCAGAAGGTTTTGAGGCGGGTGGACATAA
>JAHEYE010000304.1 GCA_023251695.1 Sphingobacteriaceae bacterium
AATTGTTCTTCGTTATTCGGATCAAAATTTTTAATCGTTACCTCGGCAGCATCCTTGTTATGATTCCAAATGGTTTTACCATCACAAACAATAATATTTCCGGGAATTACCAATTTGAATTTAGAACCTTTAACCTGTACTTTACCGGTTAGTTTATCCGTCTGTTTTTTTTCTTTATTAAAAATGGTGTAAGCATAATCAGCTGTAATTGTTTTATAAGCCTTGGTAACTTTGCTGAGTTCATCCAAAACCGTTTTCGCCTTCGGATCCTGGTCTTGAGCGTTTAGGCCGGAAAACCACAAACAAAAAAGTAGATAAAGTAAGTTTCTCATATATTTACAACAGTACAAAATAAATGCCATTTTTGGCCCGTAAAAAATAAAATGTTTAAAAAACGGATTGTTGATTACTTAATTAGAGTATTTTAACAAAAAAACCCTTCATTCTTGTTTAGAATGAAGGGTTTTAAATAAAAAAATGGCTAATTATTTTTTAGCCGGAGGCGGAGTTTTAGCATCCGTAGTTGCAGCAGGTGTTGCAGCAGCAGCATCAGTTGTTGGAGTCGCAGTTGTAGCAATAGCAACCGGTGTCTCTTCAACAACGGCACGTGTAACATTTACGCTGATAACTGAAATATTCTTTGGATGTAAGATTGTTAAACCGTCGATTTTAATATCACCTACAGAAATAGCTTTTCCGATGGTTAATTTCTCAACGTTTAATTCGATACGTGCAGGTAATTTACTGATAAGGCCTTTAACCTTAAGCTTACGCATTTTAATGCCCATTTTACCACCGTCTTTAATACCTTCAGCCAGACCGATTGCCTTTACCGGAATTTGAACAGTAACGGGTTTAGTGTCATTAACTTCTAAGAAATCGGCATGAATTAATTTATCGTTTATTTTGTGGAATTGTGCTTCCTGTAAAACTGCTTTATAGTTTTTTCCGCCTTCCAATTCAATATTTACCAAATTAGTGTCTGGGGTGTAAATAATGTCTTTAAATGCTCTGTAATCGGCATAAAAATGTGTTTGTTCTTTTCCGCCATAAATTACACATGGCACCAATCCTTTTGCTCTAAGAGCATTAGCATCTGTTTTTCCTACGTTCGCACGTAACGAACCGCTCAATGATACTGTTTTCATTTTATTTTTTATTTGTGATGATTTTTAAAGCCCTGCTTTCTTTAATCCTCATCCGTTTATTTAATTATGCAGGTTATATTAAAAAATTTGAACTAATCGATTCGTAATTATGTACGCTGTTAATCACCTTCGCAAACAAATCGGCCACACTAATCACTTTAATTTTTGAACTACCTGTTTTCACCGGCACTGTGTCGGTCACAATTAATTCAGTCAGTTTTGATTTCTCAATGTTTTCGTAGGCTTTACCTGAAAGTATTCCATGCGTACACATGGCGCGTACCGAAATTGCACCACGCTCCATCATCATATCCGCAGCTTTACAAAGTGTTCCGCCGGTATCAACCATATCGTCTAATAAAACAATATCTTTTCCTTCTATCTCACCAATGGCTGTCATGTGATCAACTACATTGGCCTTAGTTCTTTGTTTATAACAAATAACGATATCGCATTTTAAATGTTTGGCATAAGCATTTGCACGCTTGCTGCCACCCATATCAGGTGCCGCTATAGTTAAATTTGGTAAATGTAAACTCTGAATATAGGGTAGGAAAATAGTTGAAGCATATAAATGATCAACCGGTACGTTAAAAAATCCTTGAATCTGATCGGCATGTAAATCCATGGTCATAACACGGGTTGCCCCTGCCACAACTAACATATCAGCAACTAATTTTGCCCCAATAGCAACACGCGGCTGATCTTTACGGTCCTGACGCGCATACCCGAAGTAGGGAAGTACTGCAATGATTTGTTTAGCTGATGCACGTTTTGCGGCATCAATCATCAATAACATTTCCATTAAATTTTCGGCAGGAGGCATTGTAGATTGAATCACAAATACACTTTGTCCGCGGATACTTTCTTCGTACGATGCCTGGATTTCGCCATCACTGAATTTATAATGCTGAACTTTACCCAAAGGTTGCCCATACGATCCGGCAATTTTTTCTGCCAAAGCAATTGATGCACTACCGCTGAATAAACGAACTTGCGTTTCCATTTTTTAAAGAGGGGTACAAAAGTAAGAAAATAATGTGGCTTTACAAGAAAAAATAAGGCACTTTGAACCATTTTCTTTGCAATATATAAAAACTAAAATTAGATTTGCAGCCCGTTTTTAACGGAATTTGCCCGGATGGCGGTCCCGATAACTATCGGGATGGTAGACGCGCTGGTCTCAGGCACCAGTGTGTAGTTCTTTGCAAAGTAATGCCTTTGTGGCGGAATTGGTAGACGCGTTGGTCTCAAACACCAATAACTTCACAGTTGTGTCGGTTCGAGTCCGACCGGAGGTACGGTTCGAAAAGCCCATTTTAATGGGCTTTTTTTGTAATTTTAGAAAAATGAAAAAACCAAGCTTTGATGAAATTTATATGGAACTTGCTGAAAAGCTTGCGCTTCGTTCCCATTGCGTAAAAGCCCAGGTTGGGGCTGTATTAACAAAAGATACACGCATCATTTCGTTGGGTTATAACGGGCCTCCGGCAGGAACACATAATTGCGATCAGGAATGGCCTGATCAAGGTTGTCCGCGTGATAGTAAAGGAAGTTGTTCACTGGCTTTGCACGCAGAACAAAATGCGATTCTCTATGCAGCTAAAAATAATTTTTCGATCGACGGTTCAACTTTGTATGTTACTTTATCCCCTTGTATAGCCTGTGCCCGTGTTATTTTTTCGGTGGGTATTAAAAAAGTTTTTTACAAAAACAGTTATGCTAAATTCAAAGGAATTCCGAGCGATGAAGGTGTTGAATTCTTAAAAAAATTTGGTGTCGAAGTTGTACATCATCCATAAATTTTGAAGGTAAAAATTTCAAAATATTTTATTTTTTCGTTACTTATTTTTATTTCAGTTTTTTCTTTTCCCCAAAAACAACCTGAAACCAAGGCTCCTACAAAAGCGGCTGAACAAAACAAAAGGGCCATCCGCAAACAAGAGCGGAAAGAGGCAAAGGAACGCCGGCGGATTGAGAAAGAAGAAAGAAAAGCAATTAAGGCGTATCACAAACGTCTGCAAACAAAAAAAGTAAGAAAGAGGATGAAGAAAAGCAGAAAAAAAGCAATCATGAATAACACTAATAAACGTGAACCCTGGATCAAAAGAATTTTCAAAAAGAAGAGGAAGGTTTGACCAAATAAGGCCTTAAACACCCCACTTATCCAAATCATATTGCCACATTTAAAAAGGATGCGTAGAACAAAAAATATCGCCGTAATATTGTGTTAAAGTATGTTAAGCTATCCTTATAATAATTATTCTGGTCGAAAACAATTAATGTTTGACTATCAGCGTATTAGAAATTGTAAATAAAAATATTTGCACATTAGAATAGCCGTTCATATTTTTAAGCTTTTTAACAAGTAGAATATTAAGTTAATTTAACAATATGCTTAGAAAAATTTACCTTTTTTGCTTTGGCTTGCTAGTGTGCGGCTTTAACGCTTTTGCCCAAAATAACTCGGGCTCCATCAAAGTTACCCTGAAAGACAAAGGTAATAACGAAGCTATTCCATTCGCTAATGTTGTAGCGTATCAGAACGGTGTTCAGGTTGGCGTAGGAACAACCAATATGGATGGTGAATGCGTTATCAAACCTTTACCTCCCGGGAAGTACGACGTGAAAGGTGTTTACGTTGGTTATCAGGCATCTGAAGTAAAAGGCGTTCTTGTCGGAGAAGGCA
>JAHEYE010000305.1 GCA_023251695.1 Sphingobacteriaceae bacterium
CAACATTTTGGATGTCGATGTTGTTATGGACTATCATGGGCTTTTCTTTAGCAGGAATCGGAATGAGTGTTATGCACGATGCTAATCACGGCGCTTATTCAGCTAACAAAAAAATAAATTCGTTTTTTGGTCATACATTAAATTTATTAGGCGGCTCCGTGTTTAACTGGAAACTGCAACACAATGTACTTCATCACACCTTTACGAATATTGTTCACATGGATGATGATATTGATGATAAATTAGTTTTACGTTTTTCGCCGCACACCAACGTAAAATGGTATCACAAATTCCAATGGGTTTATGCCTTTTTCTTTTACGGGATTTTAACTTTGTACTGGGTATTATTAAAAGATTTCATCCAATTTATTAATTACACCAAACGCGGGGTTAATCCAAATACCAAAGCCCAAAACAGAGTCACATTTATAAAAATGACTTTACAAAAAATAATTTATTTCCTGTATATTTTAGTATTACCGATTTTAGTATTTCATGTACCTGTTTTGCCTTTAATTTGTGGTTTTTTGATCATGCATTTCATTGCCGGTCTGGTGTTAACTACCATTTTTCAATTAGCGCATACTGTTGACGGCACCACTTATCCTTTGCCTGACGAAAACAATACTGTAGAAAATAATTGGGCTATTCACCAAATGAACACAACCATTAATTTTTCAAGAAAAAGTAAGTTAATTTCATGGTACGTTGGTGGTTTAAATTTCCAGGTTGAACATCATTTATTCCCTCTTGTTTGTCACGTGCATTATCCTGAAGTTGCTGAAATTGTAAAAGCAACAGCTGAAGAATACGGCGTTCCTTATTTGGAAAACATTACGTTTAATGATGCCATGAAAGCACACATGGTTGCTTTAAGAAAATTAGGCAGACTGCCTGACATCAACGAAGCTTTAGCTTAGTAAATTTGATGCCGTTAATACTTTTGTCATTATTTTATATTGACAACTTTAATGTTTTTTTCTTCGGCACCCTCTCTCTTAATTCTAACCAAATATACTCCTTCGGATATATTTTCCATTTTAAAATTAGTTGTTCCTCTTGGTTCTGTTATGGTACTATTTACCAAAACCCTGCCAGTGGATGGTTCAACTAATTGCAAAACTGCGCCTTTATATTTTTCGGTTAAATTATAACTTACGTTGAGCTCATCGCTAAATGGATTTGGATACGCTTTGATAATAATATTTTCCACATTTTTTTCTTCGATTGCTGTTCCTAATGGGTTACAGCCTGGCACTATACAGCCCATGCTATCCACACGCAGTAGCCAGGTTTCTTGTTTGGTTCCGAAGTAACCACTTGGATCTGCCCATCCTGTTGCTGCGAAACCTCCATCCGACATTTGAATTACGTCATAAAGGTAACAATCTGCTATAGTGTCCTTTATTGGCGAAATTGGAATATAATTATTCCACCATTTTAAATTTCCGGAACTGTCTATTTTCATTATAAAACCCATAACTTGACTAACACTAGAGGTGTACTGAACACGCCTAGATCCTGAAACGATCAAATCATTGTTTGATAGTTCTCGAACTGTGGTTGAGCTAATTTCTTGTTGTTTTATTCCGTAATATTTTTGCCAGATGATAGATCCATTGGTGTCTAACTTGGTTAAAACGATTCTTTCAAAAAAGTTACTGCCACTTATGCTATCAACGCTATTGTGAGAAACAATATGTTTGCCATTTTTCAAAGTAGTAACATCGCAATAATAACTTCTTGAATTGTTGGTTAAATATAATACCCAATTTTGATTAAGGTTACTATCGATTTTTAAAATGTAAGGTTTCGCTAAGGCGCTTGATAATTGTTCAGCCCCACAGATTATATAACCTTTATTTAATGTTGTATCGGACCCTGTTAAGGTCCTGTACTTGTTATTGGTCAAATAGAGTTTTGTTTGATATAATGTGCCATTTGTATCAACCACTCGCAGTATAGGTTTATAATAACCCAAATGACCTGGGCCGCATGTACTATCTGTTTCCCCAATCAGTAAGAACTTATCTTTTGTTTGATTAAAAGGTTGAATTTTAAATCCAAAATTGTAGTAATTGGTATCTCCGTAATTTCTTGTAAAAATGGTATCGCATGCTTTATTAAAAATGTAAAAACCAGATTGCAATTTTGTCGGATCGGCTGTTATACTTGTGACATAAAACTTATTATTTTTAATTAGAAAGTCATTTCCTGCCTCATAGCTTTTATTTGCAGGTTTGAAGCGTTTTTGAGAAATGATTGTGCCGGTCTTGGTTATTTTTAGCATACAACTGCTATAGGAGCCTGGCGTTTCAAAAACTTGCGCGGGTATAAAGAGCGTGTCATCATACAATTTGAGAGTAGCGGCAAGATTTGATTTTAATGCGGGATCAAGCCGCTTACTAAAATAGGTTTGAGAATAACTCGAGTATGTAAGCAGGAACAGGTAAAAAGCTACCCTGGAATTGCAAACATTTTGTGGATAAATTAAATGAGTCATTAAGCTGCATTGTTTAAGTTATTAATTATTGATTTGTTAAATTCTGTAATCGTTAAATTATTTAATTGCTTATGTCTTCTGTTTGTGTTGTACCACCCTTCAATATATTCAAAAATTGATAGTTCAGCTTCCTTTCTTGATTTATAACTGTTCTGATAAATCAACTCTACTTTAATCGTCTTAAAAAAACTTTCTGCTACTGCGTTATCCCAACAGTTTCCTTTTCTGCTCATACTACGTGCAATGTTATGCTTGCTGATTTCATTCACAAATTCACTACAGGCATACTGAACGCCTCTGTCGGAGTGAAAGGTTAATTGTTTTTCTTTTGTCAAGGGTCTGTTCAGCACCGCCATCTTTAATGCAGGGACAGAAGTTTCCCGCGCATACATTCTTGTACTTAAAGCCCAACCAATTACTTTGCGATCAAAAAGATCTATTACCGTTGTAAGATAAACCCACCCTTCAGCAGTTGAGATATAAGTAAGATCTGATACCCACACTTGGTTTTTTGATGTAACCGCAAAATTCTGCATGAGCTTGTTCTCAACAACCGGATAATTATGTGATGAATCCGTAGTTGCTTTAAACTTCTTTTTTATTATGCTCCTTATGTTTTCTTTTCTCATCAGTTTGGCCACAAATGGCTGCGATGCATCAATATCATTTTTTCTTAGTTCTACGGTTATCCTCGGGCTTCCGTAACGACGCTTACTTTTTTCATAAACGCTTTTTATTTCTTTTGTGAGTCTGTTTCTTCTTTCTTCCTGCTTAGATGGTACTTTTTTTGTCCATTTATAATATCCGCTTGAACTCACTTTTAAAACCTTACACATCTTCCCAACAGGAAACTCCACCTTGTGATCTTTAATGAAGTTAAATCTTACCTGTCGCTCTTGGAGAAGATGCTTACCGCCTTTTTTAATATATCACGTTCCAACTTCACATCATACAATTCTTTCCTCAACCTGGATAATTCTTCCTCTTCCTTACTCTTTACTTTTTCAACCGAACCAGAATCTAATGTTAACTTTCCTTGCTTTAAAAGTCGTTGCCATTGTCTGATTGATTCATGACTAACTCCCAATTGATCAGCGACTGCTGTGACGCTTCCGTTCTGATTCCATAATTCTACAGCCTTAATTTTAAATTCTTTGCTGTAACGTGTTCTTACTTGTTTCATGTTTCTAAGTTAGCACTTTCTAACCTAAATAATTTGTCCACTCAAAGCTACTAACTCCAGACCTGTAATATTATAGGAAGTTAATGAACTGCAATCCGGATAAATCTTTAACATCTGGAAATCTTCAATGT
>JAHEYE010000306.1 GCA_023251695.1 Sphingobacteriaceae bacterium
TGCGCTGGCGCGCACATCATTTTGTCAAGCCTCGTGAACTTTTGTACTTTTAATGAAACTTATTGCGGCAGACGAACTCGGTGCTTTGAATGAAATCGCCCATCGATCGCCAGTGCGCAAACCGTTAGCTGCAATGCTTAAATAAGAAATATAATGAGACATTACATTTCAATTATAGTTTTCCTTTCAATTTCACTTAACTCAAGTGGACAATACACCCCGCTGACATTTAACTTCGACACCATAGAAAAAGTATATATCGACACTTCAATAAATGGTAATATCTGGCAAATCGGACGACCTCAAAAGACAATTTTCAATAGTGCGTTTAATGGACAACGTGCAATACTAACTGACACTATTAATTTTTATCCAAACAATAATTTATCTGAATTTATTATTAAAACTCCTACATACATGAGTAATTGGGGAGGTATTGAGTTTTATTTTCGTCACAAATTTGACACAGACACATTAATTGACGGAGGAACTATTGAGGTATCATATGACGGCATCAACTGGGAAAATATCTTAACAAGTCCAGCACTTTTCATTCGAAATAATAGTTTTTCAATGAATGACACTGTTTCTTCTTTAAACGAACCAGGGTTTTCAGGTCAATCAAAAAACTGGAAAGAAGTTCACTATTTCTGGAACTATCCGCCAACAGACACAATCAGAGTTAAATTTAAATTCGCAAGCGACAACACGGACAACAACCGAGAAGGGTGGATGATTGATAGTTTGTACTTTGAATACAACTTAGGTATTGGTATAGCTGAAAACAACTTCTCCTTAGACAATTTTGTTTTATATCCAAATCCATCGGCAGACAATTCGACCTTACTTTTTAATAATAAAAATAGTACGGCTCACGAATTAACTTTAATCAACTCGACCGGACAAGCAATAAGCACAATAAATAACATTACGGCAGACCATTTCGTTATTAATAACAAAAATATTCCAAATGGTATTTACTTCTTTATATTAAAAACGACAGACAAGAAAGTTGCATCAGGTAAATTAATAATTGAAAGGTAGGCGCACTGCAGCTAACAACGCACTGGCGACCAATGGGCGATCTGGTGCAAGTGAGGCTTGAAAGTTTTTAATTGTGTGCGCTGGCGCGCACATCATTTTTGTCAAGCCTCGTGAACTTTTGTACTTTTAATGAAACTTATTGCGGCAGACGAACTCGGTGCTTTGAATGATAATCGCCCATCGATCGCCAGTGCGCAAACCGTTAGCAGCAACCGTAGCAGACCCGCCTGAATTCAAGAACTCAACGCAACAAATCGACCTAGTAGATTTGTTGTATGGAAACACAAAATTATCACCGATTAAGCTATAAAGAGCGTGTCGTAATTGAGACACTTTTGTCTGAAAACAAGACACCTTCTTTTATCGCAAAACAACTTGGAAGAAACCGTTCGACCATCACCCGCGAGATTAACAAGTGGATGGATGACAAGCCATCTTCGCAGAAAAGACCGCTCAACGTTTACAAAGCGGACCTTGCTCACTGGTGCGCACAAGACGATTATCTCAACAAACGAAACCTGGACAAAATATCCAAACATCCTGCCCTGAGAGTTTATGTCTACCGCGGACTGCTTCGCGGATGGTCGCCAGAACAAATTGCCGGAAGAATAAAAGAAGATTATCCAACTGATCCCATCATGAGCATTTCTTATGAAACCATCTATATGTACATCTACCGGCACCGGCAGGCAAAGTTGAATAAAAAACTTATTGCACTGCTCAGATATTCCAAATTAATCAGAAGAAAATATAAAGGTTCGGCTAACAGAAAAAAAATTAAAGATGCCCTCAGCATTGATCACAGGCCTGCTCACATTGAACTTCGCAGGGAAGTTGGCCACTGGGAAGGAGATACCATGATCGGAATAAAACAAGCCAGCTCCATCGGAACCATGGTGGAGAGGAAAACAAGATTTGTTCGCATTGTAAAACTTAAAGACAGAAAATCCAAAACAGCAACCCTTGCATTTAAAAAACAAGTTGATCACATGGATCCAATCTTCAGAAAAACTCTCACCTACGACAACGGAAGTGAAATGGCAAATCATAAATGGTTCACAAAAAAAACAGGAATGCAGGTTTATTTTGCTCATCCTTATTCAGCATGGGAGAGAGGCACCAATGAGAACACAAACGGACTCATCCGCTATTATCTTCCCAAAAAAACAGATTTTAATTTAGTCTCTGAATCGCAATTGAAAAACATCGAAGACAAACTCAACAACAGACCTAGAAAAGTGCTGGGATTTAAAACACCTGCTGAAATGATTACAAAAGAAAAAATATATAATGATGATGCAGTGTTAATGTTCGGCAATAACTCGCCCCGAGTTATTCTGAACATTAATACTGTTTCTTCAAAACAAAAATGTAACTTTAAACTCTAAACCAAAAAGCGCCTTGTTGCGTTAAGGTCTTGAATGCACCTCTCCGTAGACACATTTTCCTTTAAAAATAACTTTTCAAAAAGTTGTTTAATTGGACTACTTACATTATCTTTGACCTGTGAGTAAAATACGAGAACTCCTATTTTATAAGGACTATTTCCGTGAATTTTATGGTAACCAAAGACCTAAAGTTCAAAAGAAAATCCTGTGGACTTTAAAAGTAATTGAAGACCACGACCGAGTTCCTGAAATATATTTTAAGCACATGGAAGGGACAAATGGACTTTACGAAATCAGAGTTCAAAGCGGAAGCGATATTTTTAGAATATTTTGTTTTTTTGATATAAACAGTTTGGTTGTTGTTGGTAATGGTTTCCAAAAGAAAACACAAAAGACTCCATCGAATGAAATTGAAAAAGCGTTACGAATTAAAAACGAATACTATGAAGAAAAGAAAAAATTTAACAAGCCTTGACGAATTCTTAGAAAAAGAAATCGGTGCAAAGGGGACTAAAAAGCGCGACAAGTTTGAAGCAGACTACGAAGCATTTAACCTTGGTGTAATTATTCAGCAAGCGCGACAAGAGAAAGGGTTGACACAAGAAGAAGTTGCCGAGCATTCTGGTACTAATAAATCTTATATTTCAAAACTTGAAAAAGATTTAAAAGACATTCGCTTCTCGACACTACAGCGTATAATAACATATGGTCTCGGTGGACATCTTGATATTTCTATTCGTTTTTAGTGCAGGGGAAAACGCCTATGCCCTAACAGCGTATAAGCAAAATTGCCGACACGTACTTTGCGCTTAGGGCAACTTTGCTTATACGCAAACCGTTAGGGGCAATGCTATTTAAACTATCACTAAACAGACACGAAAATGAAAAAATACGCGACAATCATTTCAATAATAATTTTTTTGTCTTGTAAAAATAAGACCGACAAACCAACAGCTCTTGACTTTTATGAAAAAATAGGAGTTGAGTTATTTAAAGCAAGGACAGAAGTCAAATCTTCAGACCAAGTTGTTATTGAATTCATAACCCAAGTTCTTGATGCTGACACAGTAAATATCGACCTAATGAACAAAGCGGACATCTCACTTCATAAAACTGTTGAAATCATTGAGAGTTCAAAGAAAAACATATTGTCAGTTGCAGACATAGAATGTAAAGAGAATGTGAAAAAAAGTGCTCTTGTGCTACTAGACAAAATACTTGAAATCTACCGCTAACAGCGCACTGGCGACCAATGGGCGATCTGGTGCAAGTGAGGCTTGAAAGTTTTTAATTGTGTGCGCTGGCGCGCACATCATTTTTGTCAAGCCTCGTGAACTTTTGTACTTTTAATGAAACTTA
>JAHEYE010000307.1 GCA_023251695.1 Sphingobacteriaceae bacterium
GTAGAGATTTGGGTTTAAAAAGTGCAAGTGCGAATTATTTGGGTTATTGCAGCAAAGGAACAGATGTGTTTTCTTTCCCGAGATTTGTTGTAAGAAATGATTCGCCTGAAGTAGTCATGCAAAAAATGAAAGAGATTTTATAATGAAGATTGTCCATTTAACAACCAGCGATACAGGCGGTGCAGGAATTGCGGCAAAGCAATTGCATTTAGCTTTGTTGCAAGGCGGACATGAATCTTCATTTGTCTCTAAAGTTAAACTGGGGCCTGATTTCCCTTCACATATAGTTACAGGCGATTCTTTTTCGGACTCAGAGATAAGGAAATACTATTTGAATAACAAAAAGGGCGGCTTCGATTATTTTAGCTTTCCATATTCTGATTTTAAACTGGAAAGTCTTGATGTTATTAATTCGGCTGATATTATTCATCTGCATTGGATATCGGATGGTTTTACGGATTATAAAAATGTGTTTAGTCTGCCAAACAAAAAATTTGTCTGGACCTTGCACGACATGAATCCGTTTACTGGCGGTTGTCACCACAGTGATGGCTGCATAAAATTTACTAAGCTTTGTAATTATTGTCCGCATCTGGAAGGAACTGTTGACGAATATATTTCCTTTAAAATCCACAATTATAAAAAAGAAGCCCTTAAAAATATCACAGGTGGAAACTTGAAAATAGTTACGCCTTCAAAGTGGTTATCGGATTTGTCACAAAAGAGCGAATGTCTTAAAAGATTTAAACACACAGTAATTCCAAATATCATTCATCTTCCTTCGAGTGAAATTGACAGAGAGGAAGCCCGTTTAAAGCTTGGTATCCATAAAGATGAAATTGCATTGTTGTTTGTAGCGAATGGATTGGATAATCCAAGAAAAGGCTTGTCTGCTTTAATTTCTGCTCTACAGGGCATCTCGAGGAAAGATAATTTGAAAATTATTACTGTAGGCGGTGATGAAATTAAAATGGAGGGGCTGCATAATTTAAATTTAGGTTATGTAAGTGATGGTATGAAAATGGCGGAGACTTATACGGCCGCCGATGCCTTTATTCTCCCTTCTTTGGCAGAAAATTTTCCGAATACTATTGTAGAGTCATTATTATGTGGTACGCCCGTGATTGCATCGGTTGTTGGTGGTATTCCCGAGCAAATTAATAATGAAAATGGTATTTTGGTTAATTCTCATTCGGTGGAGGATTGGAAGCATGCCATAAATAATTTTATGAATGGAAAGATTATATTTAACCGTGAGCAAATTAAAAATGAGGCGATGAATAAGTATGAGAGTGGCACAATTCTAGGGAATTACTTAAATTTATATAATAGTTTTAGTTGAAAAGTGTTTCTGTCATAACCATTAATTTTAATAATGCGGAAGGTCTGCAAAAAACGATTGATTCGGTTATTTCGCAAACGTTTAGTGATTACGAATTTATCATAGTTGATGGCGGTTCAACTGACAACAGTATCGATATTATCAAGAAAAATGTTGGAAAGCTAACCTATTGGGTATCGGAAAACGATGGGGGTATTTATAACGCACAGAATAAAGGTGTAAGAAAAGCTACCGGTGAATATTGTTTGTTTTTGAATTCAGGGGATTATTTAATGGAAGCTGATACTTTAGAGAAACTATTTAAGAATAAATTGACTGAGGATATCGTTTACGGCAATTTGATAATTGAAGATAATACAGGGAACAGAAGTGAAGGGATTTCCCCCGGGGTTTTGAATAATTATCATTTCATGATCTCCACCTTGTGGCATCCCTGTACCTTTATTAAGCGGGGTTTATTCGAAAGATTTGGATATTATAATGAGAAATATAAAATAACTGGCGATTATGAATTTTTTATCAGAACCATATTAAAGAACAAAGTAAGTTATAAGCATTGCGCACAATTTATTGCTGTTTTTAATACAGGCGGAATCGGAAGTTCAGCAGAGCATAAAAAACTGCAGGAAAAAGAGCGGGAGCAAAGCTGGCTTGATAATTTCAGTCCGGCAGCCTATAAATGGTTCAGATTTAAAACACGATTGAAAAGGAGATTGGATACGGGAAAATAGAATGAAAAATTGGTTATATAATAAACGCAAGCAATGGCGACTGAAACAGGCTCTGCGCGACCGTATATCCCAGCGCAGTTCTTTAAAAACGGCGCTTACAAAAGAAGAGAGCCTCAGCATTCCTATTGTCATTAATAATTGCAACCGGCTCACTTATTTGAAGAAACTCATTGATTGGTTAACAGAAAATGGATATAAGAATATTTTCATTCTCGATAACGCCTCAACTTATCCGCCTTTATTGGAATATTATAAACAATGTAAGCACAAAATAATTTATCTGGTAGAAAACACAGGTTATTTAGCCTTATGGAAAAATAAATTCTTTGATGAAGTTAAAAACGGATATTATGTGTATACAGATCCTGATGTTGTACCCGGAAACGATTGTCCTTCTGATTTAGTTTATCAGTTGTACGAGGTACTCAATAAATATCCGGATATAGAAAAAACTGGCGCTGCCCTTTTGATAAACGATTTACCCGATCATAACAAAGCAAAGTTAAAAGTAATTGGGGCCGAAAACGGCTATTGGAAAAAAGAAGTATCAAAAAACATTTATGATGCCCCTGTAGATACTACATTTGCACTGTATCGTCCGCTTGCCTTTGGTAACGCGGAGGAATGCAAAGGATATCGTTTAGGTGGTGTTTATAGCATGCATCATTTGCCTTGGTACGAGGACAGTGAGCATCCGACAGAAGAGAATTTATTTTATAAAGACAAAATGATTCCGGGAACCAGTGTTTGGACCGGTAAAAGTTAATGGAGCCAAAAGTTTCGATATGTATACCAACTTATAAGCAGACAAAATATCTGCAGAAATGCCTGGATTCGGTTTTGGCTCAATCTTTCAAGGACTTTGAAGTAATTATCACCGATGATACGCCTGACGACAAGGTTAAAAATTTCATTTCTCAATATAAGATCCCGAACCTGCATTATTTTAAAAACCCTGTTTCTTTAGGCACACCGGGCAATTGGAACGCCGCCCTTTCGAGGGCTAATGGCAAATACATTAAAGTAATGCATCACGATGATTATTTTCTGCACAAGGATTCGCTTTCTAAATTTGTGAAGACTGCAGAAGCAAACAACTGTCCGTTTGTATTCTGTAATACGGAAGTGTGGCATGTCTCTGATAATTCGCGGAGAATTTCCTCGCCAAATGAAGTGCAGTTAAAAAGATTAAATAATGACCCGCTCTTTTTGTTTTTCAGGAATAAGATTGGTTCGCCTTCAGCAACATTATTTGCACGAAATGGAATGAAATTTGATGAAAACCTGAAATGGCTGGTGGATGTTGATTTTTATATTAATTATCTAGCGAAACATCCTTTTATCCATATTAATGAAGCCTTGGTATGCACTGCGCATGAAACTCCCGGGCAGGTGACGCAGGAAGTACAAAAAGATAAAATTGTACAGATAAAGGAGCATGTTTTAGTCTATTTAAAAGTGAAGGACATGGTGAAAGATAAAAGCAAATGGACTTCTTTTTTTGAGTATTTATTCCGTGATTATGATGTAAAATCGTTAGAGGAATTGAATAATATGGTGAATATTGATTCATCCCTTGAATTTTTTAAAGAGGTTTTTGAAAATATGAATAAAGGAGTGGGGATGAAAAATTTTAAGCGAAGATATTACAACAGTAGGTTTAATTTGTCAAAGAAAGAGCAGTTTTAAAATGATAATCGTAAAATTAATGGG
>JAHEYE010000074.1:0-9032 GCA_023251695.1 Sphingobacteriaceae bacterium
AATTTTACAAAGCACTAACCGGTGAAAGTGATCCCGAGAAAAAAAGAAAAGCCATTGGTAAAGTGTTTATCGATGTGTTCGATCAGGAATCACATAAAATTGAAAACGTAAAATGGCTTGCTCAGGGAACAATTTATCCCGACGTGATTGAAAGCATTTCTGTAAAAGGCCCGAGCGCCACTATAAAATCACATCACAATGTTGGTGGTCTGCCTGATTTCATGAAATTGCAAATTGTGGAACCTTTGCGTTCATTGTTTAAAGACGAAGTAAGACGTGTAGGAAAGGCCTTACAAATTGATAACAATATTTTGGGCCGTCATCCTTTTCCGGGTCCGGGTCTGGCTATTCGTATTTTAGGTGATATAACTGAAGAAAAAATAAAATTATTGCAGGACGTGGATGCCATTTACATTAATGGATTAAAGGAACACGGACTTTACGATCAAGTATGGCAGGCAGGAGCCATTTTGCTTAATGTTCAAAGCGTAGGTGTAATGGGCGATGAGCGTACGTATGAAAATTGTGTGGCGCTCCGTGCAGTAACATCAACCGACGGCATGACTGCAGATTGGTGTCATTTGCCTTACGAATTTCTAGCTAATATCTCTAACGAGATTATTAATAAAGTAAAAGGTGTTAACAGGGTTGTGTACGACATCAGTTCGAAACCGCCGGCTACTATTGAATGGGAATAAAAGGTAAGATGTAAGAGGGATAATGGAAGATGTGAAAATTAAATATTCGAAGTTCATTTGCACTTGCATTTTATGTTTTGTCGCTTTAACTTTTCATGCCCAGGAAAAATCTACAGAAATAAAAACCATTGGCGGCAAAAAATATTACATCCACAAAGTAGAGAAGGGACAAAGCCTTTACGCGATTTCGAAAACTTATAGTGTTGATATAAATGTAATTCTCGCTGAAAATGATGAGGCTATTGATGGTTTACGTAACGGACAGGAATTAAAAATTCCGGTATCGGGTGCAGCAACAACCATTCAGCCAATCTATGGTTCACCAATTGATACTATCCGTTATGCTTATCATAGAGTTGCGAAAAAGGAAACTGTGTATTCTATTTGTAAACAACACAACATAACCGAAAATCAGTTGAACCAATGGAATCTTAGTATTGCAACCGCAGGAATAAAATTCGGACAGATGTTAATTGTAGGCGATAAGAAAAAAAATATTATTGGAACACCTGTGGCTTTAGTTGATTCGGTGAAGCCACAAATTGTAAAGCCAAAGAAAACTAAATATGCCGTTGGATTGCTTTTGCCATTCAGAATTACAGAGTCGGAATTAATCGAGCCTTCTAATCTTGTTCAGGCTAAAGCAAATTTCCCAGTGGTGCAATCATTAGCAGTTGATTTTCTAATGGGATTTAATAAGGCGGTGGATTCATTGAAATCGAACGATTTTGCCATTCAAACTTTTTTGTACGATGTAGATGATAAAGACTCTGGAAAAGTGGCGGTACTTTGTAAAAGCGATGAATTTAAAAATCTTGATTTAATTATTGGTCCGGCTTATCCTTCTGGATTCAAAGACGTATCCACTATTGCAAAAAACTATTCAATTCCTGTTATTTCACCTTTTACCCAACAGAGTAAAATTCTTTTTAATAACAGTATTGCTTCAAAAGTAAATCCTTCCCAATATACAATGATTGAAGCCTTGGCAGATTACTGCATTGATTCGCTAAAGACAGTTGCATCAGTTTTCATTGTCAATAATAATAATTTGAAAGAGCAACAATATGTAAAAGCCTTTAAGCAATCGTATAACGAGCATCTGAAGGAATTAAATTTCCCGGTAAAGGACAGCGTTATTGAAGTGAGAGGTTTAGCCGGAGCAAAAGCAAATTATGTTCCCGGAAAGAAAAATGTATATGTGCTCTTCAGTAACAATCAGGTTTTCCTGACTGATTTCATTACTCAGCTAGCGGTTTTCGCTGATAAAAAGGATATTATTCTAGCAGGTTGGCAAAATGTTACTGCAACTGACAATATTGATCAGGAATATCTGAATCGTTTGTCATATACATTTCCGTCTCAAAATAATTTAAATAATGTGAAGGCTTATTCAAATTTGATACGTAGTTATCAAACTGAAATGTCGTCCGATCCGAGCGATTATTTCTTTCAGGGTTTTGATTTAGGGCAATATTATTTACACAATTTGAAAGCAAATGGCCCGGATTTTATAAACCGTCTGGATAAATTGCAAAGTGAAGGAAATTTTTTAAGATTCAAATTTTACCGCCCGGATGTAAATACCGGTTATGAAAATAAAGGTGTTTATATTTTCAAATACAGCAACTACCAATTGTACCGCACTGCGTGGAAATAAATAAAGAAAATATTTCGGACTGGCTAAAAGAGTTGCAGGATAGCATATGTTCTGCTTTGGAAAAGGCCGATGGTAATGCAAAGTTCAGCGAAGAGAATTGGACAAGAGAAGAGGGTGGAGGAGGCCGTTCGCGTGTTATAAAAAACGGTGCGGTTTTTGAAAAGGGTGGCGTTATGTTTTCGGCCGTTAGCGGGAAAGTACCTGAATTTTTATTAAAAGAAAAAGAGCATGCTGTGAATGTTGATGGGAAATCGACGTTTTACGCTACAGGGGTTTCTATTGTATTGCATCCGCAAAATCCGATGGTACCGATCATACACATGAACATCCGGTATTTTGAAATGAGTAATGGTGTAAAATGGCTTGGCGGCGGAATTGATTTGACCCCGCATTATATAAATGAAGGTGACGCAAAATATTTTCATACTGAGTTGAAGGAAGTGTGTGATAAACATAATCCGCATTATTATCCTGAATTTAAAAAATGGGCGGATGATTATTTTTTTATTAGTCACCGTAACGAAACACGTGGTATTGGCGGCATATTTTTCGACCGCTTAAATGCTGATGATGAAATGAGTTTCGAAAAAAATCTCGCCTTCTGGAAAGATATTGGTTCTGCATTTTCTGGGATTTATACCGAATTAATTTCGCGCAATAAAAACAAATCGTATACAGATCAAAATAAGCAATGGCAATTATTGCGCCGGGGGCGTTATGTGGAGTTTAATCTTATTTACGATAAAGGAACAAAATTCGGATTGGAATCGAATGGTCGTATCGAATCTATCTTAGTGAGTTTGCCTTTGCATGCTTCATGGGAGTATAATTTCAAAGTTCAGCCCGGTTCAGAAGAAGAAAAAACGCTGGCTCTTCTAAATAAAGGGGTTAATTGGGTATAAGTTCAGCATAATCGTTCTGAGTTTGCTAATTTTAACTTTTTCCGTTTCAAATAATTTAACATTTTCATTTTACTTAATTTCCTATCTTTAATTATGTTGAAATTAATGCGGCCATTTATTTATTTTATTTTCGCACTTTTTATTTTTTCTTCGTGTACAACACCACGCTCGGTTTTGAATTCCGGGAAAGTTGTTCCAAAAAATACAGTACGGGGAGGCATTAACTACACTTTTAACGTGGCTACTTCACCCATTTCCAAATCGGCAACGGCCATTTATAACTTTGCTGATAATTATAGCAATCAGGATACCATTTATTTTGATCAGTCGGTGGAGGATGTAAATGCGGCATTGCTTGCGTATTGTCTCGATCCTATAACATTCACTAACGAATATTATCTGCGTTTTGGTTTGGGACACCGTATGGATATGGGTTACCGGAATTCGGGCGACGCACATGGTGTAGATGTGATGTATCAGTTTTTGGGAGGCACCGGAACCTTCAAAGATTCCGAATACAACGGTATGTACGGCAGTGTTGGATTACAATACGCGCATCAGAATTTCAAGTTCATGAACAACCGTGTCTTTAATAAATTTGAAAGAATGTTTGGTATTAGTATGCGCCGTGATGATATTACAATCCCTCTTATTTTCAGTAAATCCTGCGGGCCAGAAGAACGCACAGGTTGTTTATCTTTTGGACTTACCTACACGCATTCATTCATTAGATACAAAATAAAACCTAAGGCTATTTATTATTTAAATGAAAACGATGTGAGTGTTCCGCCACAATTGTTAGAGCCGCTCGATGCAAAAATGGATTACAGTTCATACGGTACTTTCATTAATTTTAAAGTGGGACGGCGTTATGTGTTTTTTAATTTGTCACTATCGTTTTATTACCAGAATTTCGGCAAATACCCTTTATTAGGCGGGAAAACGACTTCTCTCGAAGGCTTCAGCATCGTTCCATCGTACGGAGTTCAATTTAATATTCCTACAAAAAAGAAGAAAAAAGAAATAAAGGAATAGTTAATTCTGAATTTACTGGATGTTTTCCTAATCTTTATTACATTTAGCATAAGTTTGAAACCCGGATTAAATAATCTTTGGAACAGAATTTCGCGAATTGGTTTACGGGAGGGTGAAAATGCAATGGATTTCAGAGAAGTTATTCTGTTAAATCGCATTCTCATTGTCATGTTTGCAGTTATACTTTTCTATATCCCAGTTGAGGTCTACGTCAATGGATTCATGATGATACCTGCAGTTTTAATTATGTTAGCACTCGCATTGCTGACGTTGCTTTTTCACTATTTCAGGTTATTCAACCTTGCACATTTCTATCTATACATGGTCGGAAATTTATTCATTCTTTGTATGGGAGTCATTGTAGGGCGGGGGATTGGAAATCATGTTATTTTTATTCCAATAGTACTTTTATCCATCATTTTGTTTAGAAGGAATATCACTAGGATAACACTTTTTTTAATCACTGCTTCTTTATTTATTTTGCAGCAGAAATTATTTGATGTTGTGGAACCACAGGTAGTTATTTCAGCGGAAGTTAAACCACTATTTGCTGTCATTTTTTTTATGCTTGCATTGATTTTTACATTTATTATAGGCATCTATTTTATGGCCGTTAATAAGGAGTACGAAGGAATTATCCTTCTTCAAAAAGAAAACATGGAATTAAAAAATAAGGAAATTACTGATTCAATTACCTACGCCAAAAGAATTCAAACAGCCATTCTTCCAACTGATAATATGGTAAAGAAATTCCTTGGCGAATCGTTTGTTTTGTATTTACCTAAAGATGTTGTTGCAGGTGATTTTTATTGGCTGGAAATAACTAAAGACACAGTGCTATTTGCGGTGGCCGATTGTACAGGACATGGTGTGCCGGGAGCGATGATGAGTGTTGTTTGCCATAATGCACTTAATCGTTCGGTAAGAGAAGAAGGATTAACTGATCCGGGAAAAATTTTAGACCGCACACGCGAAATAATCATTCAAGAATTAGGAAAAAGTAATGAAGACGTAAAAGACGGGATGGACATTTCGTTTTGCGCCCTAAATAAAGAAACGCTCGTGTTAAAATGGGCTGGAGCTAATAATCCGCTTTGGTATGTGAGAAATGCTGTATTGATAGAAATTAAACCGGATAAGCAACCCATTGGACAATATTTAAATTCAAACCCCTTTAATACGCATACGATAAAATTAGTCCAAAATGATATTTTATATATTTCTACAGACGGTTATCAGGATCAGTTCGGAGGAGAAAAGGGTAAGAAATTTAAAGCTTCTAATCTTAAACAATTACTTTTAAGAATTCACTCAAAATCACCGGAAGAACAAAAGAAGATTATTCAGCGCGATTTTGTGTCTTGGAAAGGGACGAATGAACAAGTGGACGATGTTTGTATTATTGGGGTAAAAATCTAAGCAATCAATCTTTAAATCTCATTAACTGAGCTCGCGTAAAAGTCCATTCCGGCGTTTTTAAATAGGGGCCAAAATTTGTTGAATACCACGGACTGAGTATATCTGCAGGGATTCCGTTTTTCAGAATATGAATCTCCTGGGCGGGCATATAACTTTGTGCGAGTATAAATAATTTCTGATCACTTTTGGGATCATCAATTACATCAACTACAATGACTGCATGCCCGGGCGAACCTCCTTTAATGAAAACGTCGCCGGGCTCCATATCTTCAACATCGATTTGTTTTAATTCTTTGCTTAGCGACATTGAGCCGGCATAAGTAAACACGAGGTCGAGATACTCTCTGAAAGTTTTATAGGAATTATCTTCCTTTGCCGTTTTTACCCAGGCATTTGTTTTAGGCTGAAAGCGATAGCCGTCGGCATACTTTTCCCATTCTGCTTTATTTCCATTTGTGAAATTGAAATGTATTTCATCAAATCTTTCTGCTTTAAATAAATACTCGGCGCGCAAACGCATTACTGCATCGGCGCATTGCTGCAAATCTTTATTACCTACGTCGATGTTTAATACAGCCTCATAAACATTATCCGGGGTTTTTAAGCCACCGTCGTAAGTATGTACTTTTTCGCCTGATGGTTTAAGTGCTATGGTTTTGAGGTAATATTCAAAACTTCCGGTTGAATAATTTTTGCGTTTGTATCCTTCAGGTGGCGAAAAGCGGTCTTCAACAGTCGTGCCCTTTGCATTTATCAATTTGCCTGTGGGTTGCGACTGACAACTTAAAAAAATGAAGCAAAATAATATGAGCACTAATTTGGGCATCTACCAAAAATAGAAAACCCCCTGAACTAAATCAAGGGGTTTCTCACATAAAAACGCTCAAAAACTAATTAAAGTTCGCTAATCTTACCCCTACACTAAAGGGATATAACTCCGGTCCTTTATTGTGTTGGAACATTTCGTTTAAGCCATATTGGGCAAACAGGGTCACATTTCCATAACCTACGCTGGCATAGGCATTAAACTCAAAGGGATTCAAATTGTAGCCATCATTACGGATTTGCTTATTGGTATCACCGTTTTTCACCACTATTTGTTTAGTGCGTGCTCCCAATAAATATTTACCTACAACACCAACCGAAATATGAAATGCTTTATGGGGATTAGCATTAGTATTGAAATCCAATAATAACGGAACAGTTACATAATAAGATGTTAAACAATTTTTCTTGTAAGAGAAGGTGCCTGTCGAATCTACATTTCCCCAGGTAAATGAACTGTCGGGATTTAATTTTACCTTATTTGCAAATTGGTAGCGGTTAAAATCGAATCCTAATCCTGTGCAAAGGTTAAAGTAATTTTTTACAATGTGGATATTTTGCTGCCAGATATTTATTTGCCAGTTGAACGAACGTGAGTAATCTAATTCCATGTAATTGTATGGCTTATTGATGTAGAAATTCTGGCTCTTATCCGTAAATCCTGTTACACCCATGAAAAATCCATTCCAGTGGCGGAATTCCTCATTGATCTCGCGGATACGGTGCAAACTGTCCATTTTATTGTCGTCATCAGAAATGATGATTTTTTTATTTCCCCAGTTAAAGCTGGTGCTGGTCGAATCTTTTCCAATAGTTTTGCTTTGAGAATCATCGGCCGCAATTTTTATAATTTGTGAAGAAGTAGAACCTTCAGCCGAAACTTCTTTTGGTTCGCCTTTGAATTTAATAGTACTGGCGCCAGTTGCGTTAGCAACTAATTTTTGTGATGCAAATACTTTTGCAGAGGATGCTCCGGAGGAAGTAACAGTTGTATTGGCTGAAATTAATTTATAGGCCTTAAGTGTTGAGGCACCACTTACATCCGCAGTAAAATTATCGGTACTGCCACCATTCAATGTAACGTTGGAAGCACCGCTGATCGTTGCTTTTATTGTTTTGGCGTTAAGGTCGACAGCAGTAAAATAACTTGCTCCTGAAGATTCCAGTATAAATGAATCCGTTGTAAGTTTATTATTGATCATAAAATTGGTGGCACCTGATACTGCAACCGAATTCAAACGGTTGGCATTTATTCTTATAGTTACCTGCCCTTTCATCATTCCTTTTGATTTGATGAAAAGTGTTCCGTCTACAATGCGAGTTTCAATGTTGGCTACGTCTTCGGTTTTACCGGTCACTGATAAACTGAGTGAATCAGAGGTGTTATAGATGACGATGGGAGCGCCTGAGGCATCAATTTTTGTGAAAGTACCTAAATCAAGTTTTTCAGAGGTCTGAGCCTGACTAAACATGGATAAGGCTAAAGCTGCGGTTAAAAATATGTTTTTTGTTTTCATGATTGTTGAGTTTTTCGTCTGTTTAAGAGTAAGACGTACGGCGGTTTCAAAAAGTTACAGCTCCTATAAATTAATCAGCGTTGTATTTATGATTCTCCACCTTAAAGTTGCCCATGGTTAAAACGTATTGCTCATTGTCCGATTCAACCGTTTCGGTTCCTTTGGCTTTTTTAACACCTAATTTATTTAAACCGTTAAGGGCTTTCATGGCTTTCGACCAGAAACCTTTTTTAGGAGCGTTTGAAGCTAAAACTTTTTCATCTTCATCAAATGCTTTTTCGGTAATGATGTATTGTTTGGCCGGACTCACATTTGTTGAGGCAATTTTTATAGGTTCGTTATCAGGAACATTTTCTTTAATAATAGTTGGAGTAACTTCTTTAGGGGTATTTTCTTTTGGCGTATTATTAGTCAATAAAGCTTCGTTTTCGTTTTTAGGCGCAACTTCAACTGTATTGGAATAAGCAACCTGATTTTTATTTACGATACTCCCATTACCTTTCTCAATAGTATAAGACGGGGCAGTGGCGTTACTTCTTAAAGCAAATGTTTTAAGGGTAGAGCTTCCCTTAATCTTTTCTGAATTCAAATCTGCAGAACCTAAGCTTCCTTTAAATACAAACCATAATGCAAATAATAAAATCAAAGAAGCCGCTACTGCTAATACTTCGCGGGAGAATAACCAAAGTACTTTTGTTTCTTCTCTTTTTAATGAAACTTTATTTTCAAAGACAATGGTCTCGTCTGCCGTAATTAATGTTTTCTTGTATAGTTTTAATTCTGAAGCTAAAGTTGGGTTTAGATTACAAAGTGTTTCAATACTTTGTTTTTCTTCCGTGTTCAGTTGGTTTTCAATATAAGCCACAAATTGTTCGTCGCTTACTTTTTTAAGATTGTTTTTTCCTTCAAATGAAATAGCATCGGAATTCAACTCTACCAATTCCATTTCATTCAAATCAATATTTAAATGCGGATG
>JAHEYE010000074.1:9132-13017 GCA_023251695.1 Sphingobacteriaceae bacterium
TATAAGCCACAAATTGTTCGTCGCTTACTTTTTTAAGATTGTTTTTTCCTTCAAATGAAATAGCATCGGAATTCAACTCTACCAATTCCATTTCATTCAAATCAATATTTAAATGCGGATGCTGTGCGGCAAAGGTCTTTAAGGCAACTAAATCTTCAGTAGAAATGTTTCCTTCCAAGTAGTCCAGCAAAAATGCTTCGTAGTTTTCTATGTTAATTTTATTTGCCACTATATCACAACCTCCATCTTTCCTATGTAATTCTTTAAAAATGTTCTTGCCCTGAAAATATAAACCTTAACCTGACTCTCACTTAAATTAGTAATCTCACCAATCTCCGCATAATCATAGCCTTCATAATCTCTTAACAGTATTACTGTTTTTTGCATTTCCGGCAATTTACTTAAGGCTACATTTAAAATTTCTTTTAAATCGCTGTATTGTTTTTCATGACCTAATTTATATTCCTGCACTTCATTAAAACTTCCTTGCTTTTTAGCGCGGCGTGTATGATCAATTAATGTGTGATAACCGGCCGTAAATAAATACGATTTACTTTTTGCTGCCTCTATGTCTTCAACTTTGCGCCACATTTTTTCAAACGTATCCTGAACTATATCCCGCGCAATATCTTTATCGCGTATATGCTTTAATATAAAACGGTATAAACCATCGGAATGCTGGTCAACACAATTGTTATAATCGGCTACGGTCATTAATCAGTTATAAGACGGATTTGAGCATGTATAAGTTACAGCAAATTTATAATTACCCTTTTTCTTTTTGATAAGTGGGATATGCGACATCTATCTGACTATAAATCATTTACACGGCCCATGCTTGATTATTGGCACAAAATTTGTTAATTTGTTAAAAACCCCCGCTAGTCATGACAGGAAATATACTTTTTGCAACCGCTGTTTTCTTAACAGGAATATTAAACTCTCAAACTTGTACCAATATAAATTTTGAGGCAGGAAATCTTAGCGGTTGGACCATTACCAGTGGAACTACCCAGATTTTGCAAAGTAATCAAACCATGACAACTTGTTGCAGTACTCCTGGAAGTCCGGAAGCTTTGGTAATGACGACACCATTTGTTGAGCCTTATGCCGGTTATTTACCTCATTCACCATTAGGTGGAACTAAGGTTGTTCGTTTGAATGACAGCGATGCAACAACAATTAATTTGGGCTTAATCACCAGAATAAGTTACCCGATTGCAGTAACAGCAAGTACAAATTTTCAATATGCGATTTCAGCATATGTAACAGGTTTAACACATCCTTGTGATGATTATGCTTACGCGAATGTCCGGATTAAAAACGGATCAGGAAGTGTTGTATACGTAAATCAATTTATGGATTATTCAGTTTCAACACCTTGTGGTAATAGTGCCGCATTTACAAATACAATTGTATCACGTAACCTTGCGTATTTCTGCTGGCAAACGTACAGTGTAAATTTAACGCCGTACATCGGACAAAATATTACGCTTGAAGTAACGGCAGGAGATTGCACAGGGTGGGGGCATGCAGGATATTGTTATTTTGATGCAACATGTACAGCAACAACGCCTACTATTTTGCCTTGCTCAATATCTGCAGGAATTGAAAGTAAAAGTTTAACGAATGAAATAAATATCGCACCAAATCCTTTTTCTGAATCATTTAATATTTCAATTTCTGATATAAACAATGCGGTATTCGAAATTGTTTTGTATGATGTCACAGGAAAATTGATTCTAAACAAAAAGAATTTACAGAACAGCAATAACTTCTCACTGCAAAGTTTAAATAGCGGAATTTATTTCTATAAAATAATTAAAGATAACCGTCCGATAAAAACAGGTAAGCTGATTAAGGAATAAGCAGATTACTCAAAAAAACGACCAATAAAAAGTCAAATGCCACTTCTCTTAGATTTATTTGTTCTTTAGAATAGAATTGATTATTTTTATTTATCAAACACTTCCATTATGAAAAAAAATTACATGGCAATTGTAATTATGTTGTGTTGCGTAATTGCAAAGTCGCAACCTGGTTTCGTTTGGGCCAAACAGCTTTCGTGCAGTTCACCGGGTGAAGGCAATATTCCCGGCGATATCACGACTGACGCTTCAGGCAATGTTTTTATAACAGGATCGTTTTATGGAACTGTAGATTTTGACCCAGGTCCAGGTTCCTATACACTTACTTGTACATTTTTAGATCTGTATCTCGCAAAGTATGACCCCAGCGGAAATTTTATTTGGGCAAGAAATATAGGAAGACACGTTGTTCCAATGGGTTTGATTGAAGGACGTAATATTAAAGTGATTCCTTCCGGAGATATTTATGTTACCGGTCCCTTTGGTGGAACAATAGATTTTGATCCCGGTCCTGGTACATCTACACTTATGACAACTAGTGCGGACTTAGATGTTTATATAACTAAATTAGATCTTAATGGTAATCTTCTTTGGTCTTCACAACTGCAGGGTTACAGTGGATTTGATGATTCTGGAGAAGCTGTTGAAATCGATGCATCAGGGAATGTTTATGCTTCAGGTACTTTTCAGCTGCCCGGGTATGTTGATTTTGATCCGGGACCCGGAACTTATACAATGAGCGCCGCAAATGGAGGAACATATGTTTTGAAACTAAATTCTTCCGGAAATTTTTTATGGGCGAAGCAAATGGGACAATATGGTAACGCTATGGTTATGGATGCCTCCTCTAACATTTGTATAGCAGGATCTTTTTATGGAACCTATGATTTTGATCCAGGACCCGGTACTTTCACAATGACTAATACTTCTGCCGGGTACAATATTTTCATGGAAAAACTAGATGTTAATGGAAATTTTTTATGGGCGAAGCAAATGGTTGGCAATAATAACAGTTATCCTTTAGATATAGGAGTTGATGCATCGGGAAACATTTTTAGTACAGGATATTTTAGTGGTACTGTTGATTTTGATCCTGGACCTTCTGTCAATAATATGATAAGTGTCGGAAATTATGATATTTATATAAATAAACTAGATCCAAATGGAAATTATTTATGGGCTAAACGAATGGGTAGCACAAATGATGATCTTGGCGTTGATCTTGCAGTAGATGGCTCAGGTAATGTAATTAGTACCGGCTGGTTCAGAGGAACAGTTGATTTTGATCCGGGGCCTTCAGTCTTGAATTTTTCTTCCGCAGGGAATGATGATATTTACATTAACAAGCTTGACGGAAATGGAAATTACGTTTGGACAATGACCGAAGGCGATACCGCAAGAGATAGAGGATTAGCCTTAAAGATAGATGTAAACCAGTTTTTATATACAACAGGTTCATTCAGGAGAACTGTAGATTTTGATCCGGGACCATCAACTTTTGCACTTAGTAACCCAACTTCATACGATTATACATATTTTCAAAAATTCGGCCCGCTTAATGTTGGTGTTTCAGAAAAAGAAATGAATAAATACATTGGGTTATATCCTAACCCCGCCAAAGATATTTTGCATTTCGAATCTTCTGAGAACAAATCAACTATTATTTTCTTAGATGTTTTAGGAAAACAAATATTAAAATTTGATGCAATGGAAAAAACGCAAATTAATATTAAAGAATTATATCCTGGCATTTACTTCTACCAGATATTTTCAGAGGGGAAATTAGAAAAGACAGGAAAGTTAATTAAAGAATAAAAAAAACCCCGATTAATCGGGGTTTTTTAATTACTTGTTACGTCCGTAACGTTCTCTGCGGCTCTTTCCATCAGAACTACTGTAGGATTTCTTTTCTCCTCCGCCTTCTTTGCGTTTATCACCGTATTTTTTATCGCCTACTGGTTTGTCGGCATATTTTTTTTCACCGAATGATTTATCACCATACGATTTTTTTTCTCCA